>NZ_JAMOIT010000006.1:0-221002 GCF_023656375.1 Paenarthrobacter sp. TYUT067 | reverse complement strand
GATCAGCAATAGGTTCCATGCATTAGGAGCAAACAACAACGGCCGGCCAGTTTTTGACTGGCCGGCCGTTGTGTCATGCGGATACTACCAGATGCTGACGCGTTCCCCGGGTTCCATCCACATGCCGTCGGTTTCAGTCACGGCGAATGCTGCATGGAATGCGTCGAGGTTACGGGCAATGGCGTTGGTGCGGAACTCGTTGGGGGAGTGGGGGTCGGTAGCCAGTCTCCGGATGGCTTCTTCAGTGCGGATCACTTGGCGCCAGCCGGCAGCCCACGACATAAAGAATCGTTGGAATCCCGTGAAGCCGTCAATGACCTCCGGCTCGGCTCCGTTCAGGCTCAGGAGGTAGGCCTTGTAGGCAATCGTCAGGCCTCCGAGGTCGCCGATGTTCTCGCCCAGGGTCAGCTTGCCGTTGACCTTATGCTCCGGCGCAGCATAGGGGGACAAAGCGTCGTATTGGGAAACCAACTTCGCCGTCAGGGCTTCGAAGGCTGTCCGGTCGTCCTCGGTCCACCAATTGCGGAGCGCGCCGCTGCCATCGAATTGGGATCCTTGGTCGTCGAAACCATGGCCGATTTCGTGACCGATCACCGCGCCGATGCCGCCATAGTTCACTGCGTCGTCTGCATCCGCAGTGAAGAACGGGGGCTGAAGGATAGCCGCAGGGAAGACGATCTCATTGAGCATTGGATGATAGTAGGCGTTGACCGTCTGGGGTGTCATGAGCCACTTTGTCAGATCGACCGGCTTGCCGATTTCATCCAAGTGCCGGTTCACGTCCGCATCATGGGCACGCTCGACGTTGCCAAGAAGATCCGTGGGGTCGATCTCGACGGCAGAGTAGTCGATCCATTTTTCCGGGAAGCCGATTTTTGGACGGAATGCGTCCAGCTTTTTCAGGGCTTCCTTCTTGGTTTCCGCACCCATCCACGCCAGGGAGGAGATGCTCTCCCGGTAGGCTTCGATCAGGTTTGAGACCAGCGTCTCCATTCTTGCCTTGTGTCCCGCAGGGAAGTGCCGATCAACATAGATCTGGCCCACGGCCTCGCCGAGGGCTGCTTCGACCACTGCCACCCCGCGCTTCCACCGCTCTTTGTTCTGTGGCGTACCGCTAAGCGTGGTGCCGTAGAAGTCGAAGTTCGTGGAGACGAACCCTGATGACAGGTACGGGGCGGCCGAGCTGAGAACCCGGAGTGTCAGCCATTCCTTCCATGCTTCCAGCGACTCGGATTCCAGCAAAGCCGCAGCGCCTGCAAAGAAGTCCGGAGTGCTCACCACTATTTCACTCCGCTTTGCTGCGTCTACCCGCGCTGCCTGGAACCACGTGTCGAGCAGGGGGAAGATTGCCACTGCTTCATCTGCGGTCTTGAGGTTGTAGGTCTTTTGGGGGTCGCGCAGGGTGACGTTGTCCCAGTGGTGGGACGCCAGGGCGGTTTCCAGTGCGACGATGCGCTGTGCGGAAGCTTGCGCGTCCGCGATACCCGCGAGATTGAAAAGCTTTGAAATGTATTCACCGTAGGCAGCCACGATGCCCGCGAACTTTTCTTCGCGGTAGTAGGACTCGTCCGGCAAGCCCAGGCCCCCTTGCCCGATATACAGGAGGATGCGTTCGGGGTTGCCGGCGTCCGGAGCAGGATAGATGGAGAAGAGCCCGGAGACGTCTGAGCGGAACAGGCGTCCCATCAGGGCAGCCAGTTCCTCCACAGAGCCCACCGCCTGCACCTCATCAAGGCGGCTTCGCACGGGGTCCATACCTTTTGCTTCGACTGCTTCTTCGTCCATGAAGCTGGCGTAGAGACCGCCGACTTTCTGTTCGACGCCGGTGGCTGACTCTCCCTTGGCGGCCGCTTCTTCGATGATCGCCTTGACGGCCAATTCGGCGCCATCCCGCAAGGCGGTGAAGGTACCTTCCAGCGGCCTGTCGTCGGGGATCGTTGTGCTGTTGAGCCACGCGCCGTTGACGTGCTGATAAAGGTCGTCCTGGGGCCGGACGCTGTGATCGATATTCGAAAGAGAGATCCCCGATTGTGGCACTGTGGCTCCTTGTGTGGACACTGCAGCCGGCGTTGCCACCGTCGCGGCGTCTGCATAGTGGACGTTGCATGAGGTGTTGCACTGTCATCATACGCATCGTGTTACTGTGAATTTGTGCGTACGGCGATGCTTCTTCTTAGCTGCCGCGGCGAGGCCTGAAAGCTATCTGAAGCTGGGCCATCCTCGCCGCGGAGTTCCGTTGTGTCCGGCTAAGCTTTCACTTAGTTCTTAGAGAAAAGGCCACACGTCATGCGTAATGCACAAAAGCCCTCCGGTATGCCGATTCACCGCTACCTGCCGTTCCAGGACCAGATCTCCGTTGAGGTTCCGGACCGTACTTGGCCCGACAAAGTCATCACCAAGGCTCCGCGCTGGTGCGCAGTTGACCTGCGGGACGGCAACCAGGCGCTGATTGATCCCATGAGCCCGGCTCGCAAGCTGAAGATGTTCCAGCTGCTCGTCAAGATGGGCTACAAGGAGATCGAGGTTGGTTTCCCGTCAGCGTCGCAGACCGACTTCGACTTTGTTCGCCAACTCATTGAGGGTGGCCATATTCCGGATGATGTCAGCATCCAGGTTCTGACGCAGGCACGTGAGCATCTGATTGAGCGCACCTACGAGTCTTTGGTTGGCGCCAAGCAGGCAATTGTTCACCTGTATAACTCCACGTCCGTTCTGCAGCGTCGCGTGGTGTTCAACCAGGACGAGGACGGCATTTTGGACATTGCGCTTCAGGGTGCGCGCTTGTGCAAGAAGTACGAAGAGACCCTGACGGATACGCACATTACGTATGAGTACTCGCCTGAGTCCTTCACCGGAACCGAGCTCGAGTACGCCGCTCGCGTGTGCAACGCCATTGCCGACGTCTTCGAGGCATCGGCTGACAAGCAGGTCATCATCAACCTGCCGGCCACTGTCGAAATGGCAACGCCCAACGTCTACGCCGACTCCATCGAGTGGATGCACCGAAACTTGCACCCTCGCGAGGGAATCATCATTTCCCTCCACCCGCACAATGACCGCGGCACCGGCGTCGCTGCTGCTGAACTCGGTTATCTGGCCGGTGCCGATCGCATCGAAGGCTGCTTGTTTGGCAACGGCGAACGAACCGGCAACGTGGACTTGGTAACGCTGGGCTTGAACATGTTCGTCCAGGGTGTGGACCCCATGATCGATTTCTCCGATATTGATGAAATCCGCCGCACCGTGGAGTACTGCAATCAGTTGCCCGTTCCGGAGCGTTCACCCTACGGTGGCGACCTCGTCTTCACCGCCTTTTCCGGTTCACACCAGGACGCCATCAAGAAGGGCTTCGAGGCGCTGGAGAAAGACGCTGCTGCCGCCGGAAAATCGGTTGATGACTTCACCTGGCAGGTGCCGTACCTGCCCATCGATCCCAAGGATCTGGGCCGCAGCTACGAAGCTGTGATCCGCGTCAACTCGCAGTCCGGCAAGGGCGGCGTGGCTTATCTGCTGAAGAACGAGCACAACCTCGATCTGCCCAGGCGGGCCCAGATCGAGTTCTCCGGAGTTATCCAGCGTCGTACGGACGCCGTGGGTGGCGAGGTCAGCGGTGCCCAACTGTGGCAAATCTTCCAGGACGAATACCTGCCCTCTGAAGAAGAGCAAGCACAGTGGGGCCGCTATGGACTGGGCAGTGTAAGCACTGAGACTGACGAGTCGGGTGCTATGACCATGAACGCAAACCTGCGCATCGACGGCGTCGAAGTCCGCCGGACCGGCCACGGCAATGGTCCCATAGCGGCATTGTTGGACATCCTGCACCACGACGGCGTTGACGTGCGGGTGCTGGACTACAGCGAGCATGCCCTGTCCGAGGGCGGCAGCGCAAGTGCGGCGGCGTACGTCGAATGTGCTGTTGGAGAGCGCGTTTTGTGGGGCGTTGGAATTGACCCCAGCACCACCACGTCTTCCCTCAAGGCGCTGATTTCGGCCGTAAACCGGGCTGTCCGCGACGCTCAGGCTTAAGCACATGCCGTGTGGTGACGGGAAATACTGTCACCACACGGTCCGGCGAACACTGCCGGACCCCGGCAAAGTGCGAAGATTAGTTGTGGCCAATCCGTCGTTTGCAGCACGGTCCTATCGGGACGATGCCGTGGTGCTCCGCACCCACAAGTTGGGCGAGGCGGATCGCATCATTACGTTACTGACCAAGCACCACGGCCAGGTTCGTGCCGTGGCCAAGGGCGTCCGCAGGACCAGCAGCCGGTTCGGGGCGCGGCTTGAGCCTTTCATGGTGGCTGACCTGCAGCTTGTTCAAGGCCGGACCTTGGACATTGTGACGCAGGCCGTAGCGAAGGGTGCGTACGGAAGCAGCATCGCCGCCGATTACGGACGTTTCACAGTGGCTGCAGCCATGACAGAGACTGCTGAGAAGCTCACTGATGTCGACACCGAATCAGGGACTGCGCACTACAATCTGCTGGTGGGTGCTTTGGCTGCCTTGAGCCGATCGGACCATCCGCCGGAACTGATTCTCGATTCCTATCTTTTACGGGCGTTGGCCACAGGTGGCTGGGCACCGAGCTTCACCGATTGCGCACGTTGTGGCCGCCCCGGCCCTCATACAGCATTTGCAGCTCCCGTGGGAGGCATGGTCTGCAGCGACTGCAGGCCCCCGGGTTCGCCGGCCCCCGCGCCGGAGACTGTGGTGCTGCTTGGTGCCTTGCTGACTGGCACGTGGAGCGTCGCTGATGCGTCGGACCCGCGGCACAGACGGGAGGCGGCGGGCTTAGTGGCAAGCTACCTCCAATGGCACTTGGAACGGGCCTTGAAATCACTCAAACACGTGGAGCGAAGCTGACAGTGGCACTTGGTAAGAAGAATAAAGCAACCATGGCTAGGACGGCTCCGGTAGTCGCCCCTTACAGGCACCCTTCCGGGGCGGTACCGCCAAGCATTCCAAGTGAGCTCATCCCGCAGCATGTGGCGATAGTCATGGACGGCAACGGGCGGTGGGCCAATCAGCGGGGCCTGCCGCGGATAGAGGGGCACAAGGCGGGGGAGCCGGCCCTCCTGGACGTCATGGCAGGAGCCATTGAACTCGGAATCAAGTACGTCAGTGTCTATGCGTTCTCCACAGAGAACTGGCGCCGATCACCCGAGGAAGTCCGTTTCCTCATGGGATTTAACAAGGATGTACTACGCCGCCAGCGCAACCAGCTGGACGAGTGGGGTGTGCGGATCCGCTGGGCCGGTCGCCGACCCCGCTTGTGGGGTTCGGTGATCAAGGAGTTGGAAGAGGCCGAGGACTACACTCGCGCCAATGACACCTGCACCCTGACCATGTGTGTTAATTACGGCGGCCGCGCAGAAATTGCCGACGCCGTCTCAGCCATCGCGCACGACGTCGCCGCCGGCCGTCTGAAGCCGGGATCGGTGTCGGAGAAGACGATTCAGAAGTACTTGGATGAACCGGACCTTCCTGACGTGGATCTTTTTCTCCGCAGCTCCGGGGAGCAGAGGCTGTCCAACTTCCTCCTGTGGCAATCCGCTTATGCGGAGTTCGTCTTCATGGACACCTTGTGGCCGGACGTCGACCGGCGGACGTTGTGGGACGCCGTCGAAATTTATGCAAAACGGGACCGTCGCTATGGTGGGGCCGTGGACGCTGCGACGGCCGTGAAGTAGCACGCCAGCGAAGTAGCATGCACTTGCTAAATCAGTACGGATAAGCAGCCAGCCACACCGCCACGTCCCGGTAAGCCTGTTGGCGGACGGTCCGCCGTGAGAGAAAGACGTCGTGCAGGGCTCCGGGATAGCGGAACACAGCAGTTCGCCGGGCAAGGCCCAGGGCCCTCCGTGAGGTCTCCTCGACGTCGATGACCGCATCGGCGCGCATTAGGTCCGGAGTCCATTCGGCTTGGATCCGTGTCCGCCCGGACAGAAGAACCAACACGGGCGCGTCGATGTTGAGCTTGCGCTCTACGGCTGCGTGGCCTGCCAGCACCGCTTTTGTCCATCCAGCCCGGATGGGAAACGAAGCCCGCGGCCGCCACACCGGATCCAGGATCCACTCACCATGTCCCTCGTTGCTGACGCTTTCCCAGTACGCAGGCATTTCCGGAAATCTAAAAGGACGCTTGGGATCGGTCCGGGCGAATGGTTCAACCAGATGCATGGCGATGCTGCGGACCAAGCTACTTCCCTGGAGTTCGAGCCATGGCGAGTTCAGGACGAGTGTACCCACCCGGCCGGGATGGCGGTCCGTCCAGAGGGCAGCGATCAACCCGCCCAAGGAGTGGGCGAGCATGTGGATGGTAGGCGACGTGGAACTACCCGTCCTTCGCGCGACATCCCGTTCGATCTCGCGTAAGGCTGCTGCGAGGTCTTCGTCGTAGACGCCGAGGTCCGAGGTGTAGCCAGGTGTCTGCCCTGGCAGCAGGCTGCGGCCGAACTTCCGCAGGTCCAGGGCATAGAAATGAAAGCCGGATGCCGTCAGGTACTCGGCAAGTTCGGTTTGCAGGAAATAGTCAGCCCACCCGTGCAAATAGAGAACTACTCTGGGTGCTCCGCCGGGATCAGCTGGTGCGGGGCGTCGTTTGCGCTTCGTAAAGGAGGCCAGGAAGTCAAGCATCCCTGGCGGGGACGGTTGGGTTGCCGGCGGTGCGTACCTGACGAGCGTGGCCGTGACCGGCCCTTCTTCATCGGCTTTCATAGGCAAGCGCATGCACTCGTATCCGTGGCCAAGAATGTCCGGTTGCCACAGCGAAACCGACTCCTCCGTGGTGGTCATGTGTCTCCTCCCCGCCGATGCTCCGGCTCCTTGTTGTCCATGAATCCGTTGACCCACCGGGCAAGCCGTGCATAGGCGTCTTTCCGCACGGCCGGGGCAGAGAGAAAGACATCGTGGAGGGCTCCATCGATGCGTTCCAGGGTAACTGTCCGCCCCAAAGCCATGGCCCGCAAAGCGATGACACCCACGTCGAGCACGGCATCGGAACGGCGCATCGATTCCTGCCACACCATACCGTTGGCGCTGGTGGTGGACGTCAGCACGAGGACCGGCATCTCCAGCATCAAGCCGCGGGCCACTTGTGCATGGCCGGCAAACACAGCACTCAGCCAGCCGGCTCGGACCGGAAACGCAAGCGGAGGCCGGTAGTTTTCATCCAGGGTCCATTCCCCTTCAGCGGTACTGCTGATGCTCCGGAAGTAGAAGCCGCGCTCAGGCAGCCTCAAGATGGTCTCGGGGCGGATCCTAGCAAGCGGAGACACCATGGCTTGCGCGGCGCGTCGCACCAGTGAACTGCCGTGCATCTCCAGCCATGGGCTGTCGAGGACCAGGTACTGGACCCTATCGGGATGGCGGCTGGCCCACAGCGCTGCCACCAAGCCCCCGGTTGAATGGCCCATCAGTGTCAGGCTTCCGGTTGGGGAAACACCACGATCCGCATGAATGGTGGTGATGGCTTCTTCAATCTCGGCGTCGTAGTCGGTCAGGTTGGCAACATAGCCGCCCGGCATGTCGGCACGGAGGCTCCGGCCATGGTTGTGCATGTCCAGCGCGTAAAAATCGTAGCCTTGGTCGGCCCAGAAGCCCGCCAGCTCCGTATTGAAGAAGTAGTCACTCCAACCGTGCAGGAAAAGTATGGCGCCGTAGCGCTTTGCCGGTGACGGGGGGTCGTCGCTGGCCTGAATTCCTGGCTGGGCCCTGTACCGGATCAGCGTGGCATGCCGGACCACGCCATCCGGGCCCGCGGCCTCAAGGCCGCAGGATTGGAAGTCGGTTCCCAATATGTCAGCGGTCCACTCCATGGCTCCAGCTTAGACACTGGCAGCGGCGTGCCGGCCGGCAGCCCTCCCGGTGAAGAGGCAACCTCCCAGGAATGTTCCTTCCAAGGCCCGGTAACCGTGGATACCACCTCCTCCAAAGCCGGCCGCTTCGCCGGCAGCATAGAGGCCGGGGATGGCCATACCGTCTCCGTCAAGCACCCGGGAGTGCAGATCAGTGGTGATTCCGCCCAGACTTTTCCGCGTCACCACAGAAAGGCGGATGGCAATCAGGGGACCGTGTTGGGGATCAGTCAGTCGGTGCGGGGGAGCAACCCGCATGAGTTTGTCGGTAGCGAATCGGCGCGCCGCCCTGATGGCGGCCATCTGGGGGTCTTTGCCCAAGCCGCTGCTCACCTGGTCATCCCGTGCACGGATCACTGCCCCAAGTTCAGCAGCGTCAATCAAGAAGGCTCCTGAGAGCTGGTTCATACGTTCGGCAAGACCCGCAGGAGATGAGGCCTGAAGAAAGTCAGCGCCCCGGTCCAAGAAGCGTTGAATGGGCGCGTCCGTCGTGGGTCGCAGACGGGATGCGAGCAGCCGTACGTCCTTATTCGTGAGGTCAGGATTCTGCTCGGACCCGGACAGTGCCAGTTCTTTGAGGGCGATGGTGCGGTTCAGGACAAACCAAGAGTATCCATGTCCCGTTCCCACAATGTGTCGAAGTGCTCCCTGTGAGTCGAAGCCCGGGAACAATGGCGCGGGCAGCTGATGGCCTTCTGCATCCAGCCATAGGGAGGAAGGCCCGGGCAGAATCCGGATTCCATGATTGGGCCACACGGGGTGGTAGTTGTGAATTCCTTCAGGGTAATGCCACATTCTGTCGGCGTTGATCAAGGAACCGCCGGCGGATTCAACCGCGGACAGGAAGTCGCCGTCAACGGACGCCGGTACTCCGCTGAGCATGTCATCCGGTGCAGTGTTGCCCGGCCATTGTCGGCGGACTGCAGCGTGGTTACCTCCGATGCCTCCGGTCGTCACCACCACGGCGCCTGCCTTTGCCTCAAAGCTGCCTGCGACCCTGCGTCCGGACTGCTGGCCTCGCGCCGCCGTCGACCCCTCCAGTACGTCGCCGGAAACGCCGGTGACCCTGCCCGCTGCCCTGGTCAGCGACGCTGCGCGGTGCCTGAAGTGGAGACTTATTCTGCGGTTATCAACGCCCTCGCGCACCTTGGCGAGGAACGGCTCTACCAGCGCGGGTCCGGTTCCCCACATGACATGGAATCGGGGGACTGTGTTGCCGTGGCCCCGCGGCCCGTAGCCGCCACGCTCCGCCCATTGCACCAGCGGAAAAATGCCAACACCCAGGCTCCGCAGCCATTGACGTTTCTCGCCTGACGCGAAGTCGACATATGCTTCGGCCCATTTCCTTGCGTTGCCGTCTTGGATCCGATCAAATGCTGCCGACGCAAGCCAATCTGATAGGGCGAGTTCAGTGTTGTCCTTCACTCCCAACCGCCGCTGCTCCGGCGTGTTGACCATGAAGAGTCCGCCAAATGACCAGTGCGCCTGGCCGCCGACGGATGCCTCCGGTTCCTGGTCCAGGACTGCCACGGTCTTGCCGGCTGCATACGCCGTGGCAGCGGCAACCAGCCCGGCTAAGCCCGCGCCTATCACCACAATGTCTGCACTGACCTTTTGGGTTCCATGATCTGCATCACGATTATCCAGCGGCATGCCTACATGCTAGCGCCAGGGCAGGTCACGGGTTTGGTGAGTGGTGGGTAAGCGGGAAAACTAGGATCATGCGTGTTTACCCCACATTCTTTAAGTTGGCCTTCTCCTGGATGGATGCCGAGAAGGCCCACAAGATCGGCTTCCAAGGAATCCGTGCGGCCCACCGTTCCGGTGTTGGGAGGATCCTTGCCAAAATGACAACTCCTGATCCTTCCCTCCGCACGGAGGCGCTGGGGCTTACCTTTCCCTCCCCGTTCGGCCTGGCGGCAGGATTCGACAAGGAGGGCCACGGCATCGAAGCCTTGTCCGAGCTTGGATTCGGACATGTAGAAGTGGGGACCATTACGGGCCAGGCACAGCCCGGTAATGAAAAGCCGCGCCTCTTCCGCTTGATAGAGGACAAAGCGGTCATCAACCGGATGGGGTTCAATAACGACGGCGCCGCCGCAGTCGCGCCCAGACTCAAGGCAGCACGGGCTGCTTTGCAGCGGCTGCACCCGGACGTCCGGCCGATTATCGGGGTCAATATCGGCAAGACCAAGCTGGTTGAGCTCGAGGACGCTACCGAGGACTACCTGGTCAGTGCCCGGAGCCTGGCGCCCGTGGCAGATTACCTGGTGGTGAATGTAAGCTCTCCCAACACTCCGGGGCTGCGTCTGCTGCAGAACGTGGAAAGCCTGCGGCCCCTTCTCCGCGCTGTTGGCGACGCCGCCGACGAAGCGGCCGGGCGGCACGTTCCCCTGTTGGTCAAGATTGCGCCGGACCTCTCCAATGAAGATATCGACGACGTCGCGCGGCTTGCCCTGGACCTGAAACTTGACGGAATCATAGCCACCAACACCACCATTTCCCGCGACGGGCTCGTCTCCGACGCTGCGAAGGTGGAGTCTCTTGGCGCGGGCGGCTTGTCGGGTGCGCCCCTCAAGCAGCGATCCCTCGAGGTGTTGCGCAGGCTCAAGAACTCGGTAGGGGATCAGCTTGTCCTCATTGCAGTTGGTGGCGTTGCCACCCCGCAGGATGTTCAGGACCGGCTCGATGCCGGGGCCACGTTGGTGCAGGGCTACACTGCTTTCCTTTACGAAGGTCCTTTCTGGGCTTCGAGAATCAACAAAGGTCTTGTGAAACTTCGCCGACGGGCGGCCGCATAGTCGTGGCCACCTAACCTGGAAGCATACAAAGAGACCCCGGACCAATGGTCCGGGGTCTCTTTATTTGCTTGAGGGTTGTGGCGCCTAGGCGGGGTACTGTCCGCGCTTCACCTGAGGTTTCGGAAGACGTAGCTTGCGGAACTGAAGGGCGCGCATGCAGCCGTACCAGATGCAACCACGTTCCACTTCACCGAACTTCTCCGTAAGGCGCTTGCGAAGTTTGCGGGAGAGGATGAAGACGTCCACAAAGACTGCAAGGAACATGATCCAGAAGCCAATAAGGACGTAGCTGATGCCGGCGCTGGTGGGCGGGATGATCAGGGAGATCACTACGAACAGCAAAGCGCCGAACATGAGGTACTCACCCAGGCTGAAGCGTGCGTCAACGTAGTCACGTGTGTACCGCTTCTGGGGGCCCTTGTCCCGATAGGGGAGAAATTTCTCGTCTCCCGTATCAAGGGCCTGCCGCATTTTCTGCCGCTGGTCCTGGATGGCCACCCTTTCCGCTGCCTTGGAGGCCTTACGATCGGTGGGAACCAAAGGGCGCTTGCGGGCCGCTTCCTGGTCCTTCCGCTTGGGCGTAGGGGCGCCCTTTCCAGCACCGGGCTCCGGTGCGGTGGCGTAGGCCTGATCTACTACTGATTGAGCGCTGGGCTCTTCCTTTTTGCGTCCGAACACCCATACAGAATACCCCTCAGGAAGGTGGTGCAGGTTACGTGTCCCATAGCCCGGACCCTCTGGCTTATGTGCAGCCTTGTGGTTCGGGCCGTGCTGCCTCGGGGGAGAATCCCCGACGGTAAAGTGTGGCCCATGACTTCAGCACATGCGGACATCCCGCAGAACAAGCAAGGGCTCTCCGGCTCCACTCCTGTCGAGGCACTGACCACGGCTGTCAACGAATCCTTTGACGCTACTGTCGCATCGTTGGAAGACCTGGTGGCTATTCCCGGTATCGCGTGGCCGAGTTTTGATCCCAAGGAACTTGACCGGAGCGCTGACGCCGTCGCCTCCCTGGTCAAGGAATCCGGTATGGAGGACGTCCGTATCCTGCGATGCAACAAGGCTGACGGTACGCCCGGTGGTCCTGCCGTCGTCGCGCGCCGACCTGCCGCCGCAGGCAAGCCGACCATCCTGCTGTACGCCCACCACGACGTCCAGCCTCCGGGTGACAGCAGCCTCTGGAACTCCGAGCCCTTTGTCGCTCAAGAGCGGAATGGCCGCTTGTATGGTCGGGGTGCCGCCGACGACAAAGCAGGCATCATGGCGCACCTTGCCGCCTACAGTGCCGTGACAAAAGTCCTGGGGGACGACTTCGGGCTCGGCGTGACCTTCTTCTTTGAAGGCGAAGAGGAAGCCGGATCACCTACCTTCCGCACTTTCCTTGAGGAGCACCAGGAACTTCTCCGGGCCGATGTGATCGTCGTTGCCGACTCCAGCAACTGGAAGGTGGGCGTGCCTGCCCTCACTACCAGCCTTCGCGGCCTGGTTGACGGAACTTTCGAAGTGCGCGTCTTGGAGCACGCGGTCCATTCAGGCATGTTCGGCGGCCCCGTGCTCGATGCCCCTACTCTTTTGTCGCGGCTCATAGCCACCCTTCACGACGACGCCGGGAATGTCGCAGTGGCCGGCCTCGTCGGCCGGGACGAGGTGGCAGTTGATCTCACCGAAGCTGACTACCGGGCCGATGCATCCGTGCTCGACGGCGTGAGGCTCGCCGGAAGTGGAACCATCGCCTCGCGTTTGTGGACCAAGCCGGCATTGTCCATCATTGGCATGGACGTCCCGGCCGTAGATGTTGCATCCAACACCCTCATACCGTCGGCGCGGGCAAAGTTCAGCATGCGGTTGGCGCCGGGGCAGGACCCGGAAGCCGCCATGACGGCGCTCAAGCAGCACGTCGAATCCCATGCCCCGTTCGGCGCCAGGGTGACGTTCACGCCGGGGGAGAGGGGCAATGCCTTTTCCACCGATACGACGTCCGCTGCAGCGCGGGTGGCTTTGTGGGCGCTGGGGGAATCGTGGGGAGTCCAGCCGGTGGAAATGGGGATCGGAGGCTCCATCCCGTTCATCGCCGATCTCCTGGAGATGTATCCGGATGTCCAGATCCTGGTCACCGGCGTCGAGGACCCTGATTCCCGTGCGCATAGTGCCAACGAATCATTGCATATAGGAGACTTCCGGCATGCAGTGTTGGCGGAGGCCTTGATGTTGGCCCGGCTGAACGCCGAAGGCCTGGCCGGGTAGGCTCCTGCGGCGCGCGGGGAACAACCACTTGCAGTCTGTGGTTACGTCAAGAGTTATAGCTAAGGGCCTGCGCGACGTAGCATTAGCTATAACCCGTACGTAATTGGGTAAGGGCAGGCAGCGTTCCGGCGCCGCCGCCAAGAGCTTCATAAGAAGGTAGGCCAATGAGCACTGCAACCAACGAAAACAGCACCGGAGCACAGCTCGTCACCAACGACGACGAACTGGCCACGCACGAGGTCAATCTGACCGACGTCGCCGCGGGCAAGGTCCGCAGCCTCCTCGAGCAGGAAGGGCGCACAGACCTCCGACTGCGCGTTGCAGTCCAGCCTGGCGGATGCTCGGGCCTGATCTACCAGCTCTACTTCGATGAGCGCTTGCTCGACGGAGATGCTGTGCGCGATTACGACGGCGTTGAGGTGGTAGTGGACAAGATGAGCGTTCCTTACCTCAGTGGTGCCAGCATCGACTTCGAAGACACCATTTCGAAGCAAGGATTCACCATCGATAACCCGAACGCCGGCGGGTCTTGCGCCTGCGGCGATTCGTTCCACTGATGTGAGCCATCGCCGCATGTCGGCGCCCCTTCGAGCGAGTTTGAATTCGTTCGGAGCCACGGCGCTGACATGTGCGCGAAAACCGCGTGATAGCGGTAAGCTCTACATCGGGTAGTAAAACTTTTAGTGTGCCCGGTGAGCCTTCGGCCTGCCGGGAGACAGCAACAAGAGGAAGGGCCGTCTGTGAGTTCGCAGAACCGAACCGGCAGCCGACGCATAAAGATCACATCGATCACTGGCTTGGCACTAGCCGGCGCGTTGGTTTTGACCGGATGTTCACCAGAGGTAGAGAAGGGTTGGCTGCCTACAGAGCGCGGCACGACCAACCACACTGACCGGATCATGGACCTCTGGGTCAACTCATGGATCGCCGCCTTGGCAGTCGGTATCATCACGTGGGGCCTCCTGGTCTGGTGCATCATCGCTTACCGTCGCCGCAAGGGCACCACGGGTTTCCCCAAGCAGCTCAGCTACAACCTGCCGCTCGAGGTCTTCTACTTGACCATCCCGCTCTTCATGGTGCTGGTGTTCTTCTACTTCACCGACCAGGACCAGCGTGCGATCGATGACCGCTCCCAGCCCGCCGACGTCGTTGTTGACGTCCGCGGCAAGCAGTGGGCATGGGACTTTAACTACAAGCAAGGTGAGGTCATCAATGAAGACCTCCACGAGGCGGGCGTTCAGGCCCACCTGACCGGCAATGAAGTCGACAAGGAACTGCTCCCCACCCTGTACTTGCCCGTAGGCAAGTCTGTGGACCTGGAGCTCAACTCCCGCGACGTCATCCACTCATTCTGGGTACCCGCCTTCCTTCAGAAGCGCGACATGATCCCGGGCAAGACGAACTACATCAGGTTCACCCCCACCAAGGAGGGCACCTTCGATGGCAAGTGTGCCGAACTCTGCGGTGAATACCACTCCGAAATGCTCTTCCGCGTCAAGGTTGTCTCCGAGTCTGAATTCCAGGCTCACATGGACAAGCTTCGCCAGGAAGGCAACACGGGCCTCCTCGGTGCGGAATATGACCGCAACCCGAACCTGAACGAATCCAAGTAAGGGAAGCGACGTGGCTACGTACACTCAATCCGCACCGGGGGTTCTCGAAGCTCCGGTAGTTCCTAAGTCCAAGGGGCGCATCGTCGTCAACTGGATCACCTCCACCGACCACAAGACCATCGGGTACATGTACCTGATCGCGTCCTTCGTGTTCTTCTGCCTCGGTGGCGTCATGGCGCTGTTGATCCGCGCTGAACTGTTCGAACCCGGCATGCAGATCCTGCAGACCAAAGAGCAGTACAACCAGATGTTCACCATGCACGGCACCGTCATGCTCCTGATGTTCGCAACGCCGCTGTTCGCCGGCTTCGCCAACGTCATTATGCCGTTGCAGATCGGCGCCCCCGACGTCGCCTTTCCCCGTCTGAATGCTCTGGCGTTCTGGTTCTTCCTTTTCGGTTCCACCATCGCCGTGTCCGGCTTCATCACCCCGCAGGGTGCTGCATCCTTTGGCTGGTTCGCTTACGCGCCGTTGTCCAACACGACGTTCAGCCCCGGCGTAGGTGGTGACCTCTGGGTCTTTGGCCTGGCGCTGTCCGGGTTCGGAACCATCCTTGGTGCCGTCAACTTCATCACCACCATCATCTGCATGCGTGCACCGGGCATGACCATGTGGCGTATGCCGATCTTCACCTGGAACACGCTTGTTACGGCGATCCTGGTTCTGATGGCCTTCCCGCCGCTTGCAGCTGCCCTGTTCGCGCTCGGTGCCGACCGCCGCTTTGGAGCGCACATCTTCGATCCCGAGAACGGCGGTGCAGTCCTTTGGCAGCACCTGTTCTGGTTCTTCGGACACCCCGAGGTGTACATCATCGCGCTGCCGTTCTTCGGTATTGTCTCGGAGATCTTCCCGGTCTTCAGCCGGAAGCCGATCTTTGGCTACAAGGGTCTTGTTTACGCAACTATCGCCATCGCCGCTCTGTCCGTTACCGTGTGGGCTCACCACATGTACGTGACCGGATCCGTGCTGTTGCCGTTCTTCGCGTTCATGACCATGCTCATCGCTGTTCCAACAGGTGTGAAGTTCTTCAACTGGATCGGTACTCTCTGGCAGGGCTCCATCACGTTCGAAACTCCCATGCTGTGGAGCATCGGCTTCCTGGTGACATTCCTCTTCGGCGGTCTGACCGGCATCATCCTGGCGTCGCCGCCACTGGACTTCCACGTCTCCGACTCCTACTTCGTGGTGGCTCACTTCCACTACGTCGTCTTCGGTACCGTCGTGTTCGCGATGTTCGCAGGCTTCTACTTCTGGTGGCCCAAGTGGACGGGCAAGATGCTCAACGAGCGCCTTGGCAAGATTCACTTCTGGCTCCTGTTCCTGGGCTTCCACGGCACCTTCCTGATCCAGCACTGGCTCGGTGTTGAAGGCATGCCGCGTCGATACGCGGATTACATGCCGCAGGACAACTTCACGTGGATGAACCAGTTCTCCACCATCTCCTCCTTCGTCCTGGGTGCTTCGCTCCTGCCGTTCTTCTGGAACGTCTACATCACGTGGCGAAGCAACAAGAAGGTTGAAGTGGATGATCCTTGGGGCTTCGGCGCTTCGCTTGAATGGGCAACATCCTGCCCGCCGCCGCGCCACAACTTCACCTCCTTGCCCCGTATCCGCTCCGAGCGCCCGGCCTTGGACCTTCACCACCCGGAGTTGGCCCAGGTTCACACCGCCGAAGCCCCGTCACCCGCAGCAGCTGTTTTGGGTAACGCAGACCAGAGGGACGTCAGCAAATGAAAATCGAATCGTGGCTCTTTGGGGCCGGAGTCTTCTTCTTCATCCCCGTAACCATCGTTTACGGTTTCTTGACGGAATGGACTGAATGGGTCGGCGTACTGGGAATCCTCCTGGTGGGTGGTCTGGCCGGCATGATCGGCGCCTACCTCGGGTTCACCGGTAAGCGCATTGGTCTTCGGCCCGAGGACCGCCCCGACGCTGAGATTCATGAGGGCGCCGGTGAGCAGGGCCACTTCAGCCCCTGGAGCTGGTGGCCGCTGGTTCTGGGCCTGGCATGTGCCGGTGGCTTCCTCGGATTGGCAGTGGGTTTCTGGATCACCTACGTGGCTGGTGGCCTCGCCATCATCGCCCTGGTTGGTTGGGTCTTCGAATACAGCCGTGGAGACCACGCCCACTAAGTAATTGGTGACACAAAGATGGGCCCCACCTTGTGGTGGGGCCCATCTTCTTTAACTTCATCCCGTAGGTCAGTTGCCCACAGGGCCGAGCGCGTCCGCCCAAGGGGCCAGAGGCGTCTCGCGAGTGCGCCGAGATGGCTCTTAGCGGGCCTGTGTGCCCTCCAGGACGGCTGAAAGAGCGAGGAGCGCCCTCTCCGCCATCGGGATAGTCTGATCGCCGCTGAGATCCTCAGGAGCGATGTTTAGGTAGACTTCGCAACCTTGGTCGAAGTCCTCGGTCATTACTTCAAGAAGAGAACGGGCATCAACGGGTGCTCCGTTGTGCTTGCGGATGGTCACCGGCAGCCCGGTTTCCGTCACAGCACGAACAAATACCGCGGCCGCCCGTGCATGCAAGCCAATCTCGGCGGCCACGAAGGTTTTCTGCTCCGGC
Source organism: Paenarthrobacter sp. TYUT067 (assembly GCF_023656375.1). Lineage (NCBI taxonomy): Bacteria > Bacillati > Actinomycetota > Actinomycetes > Micrococcales > Micrococcaceae > Paenarthrobacter > Paenarthrobacter sp. TYUT067. The sequence continues at coordinate 203,921 of NZ_JAMOIT010000006.1, read as the reverse complement.
AACCCGGCTCCTTTGATACGCGACGGACTCCGTCTGAAAAATGTTCCACACAAGCCTAGCCGCCGGGGTGGTGGTCTTCCACCGCGGACTTCGGTGGTCTAGACCTGCGGTCCTGCTGAATTATCCTTGGAACATGACTCAATTGCTGGACATCTGCCGTGGCTGAGGCAGCAAGCATAGCCGGTGAGATCGACCGCGCCAGCGGCACCCCCATCTATGTTCAGCTCCGCGAGATCCTCAGGACGTTCATTGTCCAGTCCTGCCCGCCCGGGTCCGCGCTTCCATCCGAGCGGGACCTGTCGGAACGGTTCGGGTTGGCGCGAATGACTGTCCGGCAGGCAATTGACGCCCTCGTAGGCGAAGAGGTCATTGAGCGGGTGGTCGGCCTCGGAACGTTTGTCAGGAAGCCAAAGCTGGATCTGCAGGTGAAGTTGACCTCCTACAGCGAGGAGATGCAGCGTCGCGGGATGGTGCCCGCCGCCAAGGTCCTGAGCTTCGAACAGATTGCTGCCAGCGCTTTCCTGGCCAGGGAACTTCAACTGGACGAGGGCACTCCACTGGTGCGGTTCAGGCGTTTACTGCTTGCCGATAACGAGCCTATGAGCGTAGACGAGAACTTCATACCTGCCCATCGAGTGCCTGGCTTGCTCGACGAGGCACCTCCAACCTCGCTATATAACGTTCTGAGCGAACGATTCGGCTTGGTTATGGAGTGGGGCGAAGACATGATTGAGGCCACTGCGGCTTCTCCGTCCACTGCCAGGCTTCTGAATGTTGACGTCGGAGCACCGCTGCTCAAAATACAACGTCACGCGTTTGTAGCCCGTGCGATGGTGGACTATTCGGTTTCCTACTACCGGGCTGACCGATACAAGCTCTGGGTGCCCTTGCAGCGGCCTGGCATCCGTCCCACACGGAACTATTCCTCGGGGTACCGCACTCAATAACCCCGGCAGTACCTGTAGCGGCACAAACGAAGGGCCCGGTCCATGTGGACCGGGCCCTTCGTGTGGTTTGAGTAATGAACCGCTAGTGGCTCAGACTCTTCTGCTCTTCTCCAGCTGCTATGGCCTCGTGGTGGCCATGAGCGTGGGCTGCTTCGAGTTCCGCAGGCGTTGCAGGGGCAACACGGTCTTCGAAGAACCAGCGGGAGAGTGCCGCACGGCGCTTCTCCTTACGGGTAACAACGCCATGCTCGTTCGGCTGGGCCGGGATGGGAGCCGGTGACTCGAACCCGACAAGCTTGTAGCGCTTGTATTCATCCAGCGGGGCGTGGACCTCGATGAACTCACCGTGGGGCAGCCGGACGATACGGCCTGTTTCGCGGCCATGAAGTGCGATTTCACGGTCCTTGCGCTGAAGGGCAAGTGCGATTCGCTTGGTCACGATGAAGGCGATGATGGGGCCAATAAAGAACAGGGTCCGAAGCCAGTACGTCACATCATTCAACGACACGTGGAAGTGCGTGGCAATGAGGTCCGAACCGGCAGCTGCCCACATCACGCAGTACCAGGTGAATCCGGCAACACCGATAGCAGTGCGGGTAGGGGCGTTGCGCGGACGGTCCAGGACGTGGTGCTCGCGGTTGTCCTTGGTAACCCAGCGCTCGATCCACGGGTACATGAACAGCACAGTGAAGATGATTCCTGCCGGCACAAGAGCGGGAAGCAGGACGTTCAATGTGAGGGTGCGACCGAAGATGACCCATTCGAAGTGGAAGTCATTGATGACACCGGGCATGAGGCGCAGGGCACCGTCAACGAACCCGATGTACCAGTCAGGCTGGGTACCGGCCGAAACCGGGGAGGGATCGTAGGGGCCGTAGTTCCAGATCGGGTTGATCGTGAATGCAGCAGCCATGAGTGCCAGGACACCGAAGACGATGAAGAAGAATCCGCCGGCCTTGGCAGCGTACACCGGTCCGAGGGGGTAGCCGACGACGTTACCGTCGTTGCGTCCTGGGCCGGGGTACTGGGTGTGCTTGTGTACAACCACCATGAACAGGTGGATGACGATCATCAGGAGGATGAGGGCCGGTACCAGCAGGATGTGCAGTACGTACAAACGGCCGATGATGGCCGTGCCCGGGAACTCTCCACCGAAGAGGAAGAAGGACGTGTACGTTCCGATGACCGGGATGGACTTGATGACGCCGTCAATGATGCGCAGGCCGTTGCCGGACAGAAGGTCATCAGGGAGGGAGTAACCGGTGAAGCCGGCAGCCATTGCGAGGATGAGCAGCACGCCGCCCACAACCCAGTTCATTTCACGGGGCTTACGGAAAGCACCGGTGAAGAAGACACGCAGCATGTGAACACCGAGGGAGGCCACGAACAACAGCGCTGCCCAGTGGTGAACCTGGCGCATGAACAGGCCGCCGCGAACGTCGAACGAGATGTTCAGCGACGAGCTGTAAGCAACGGACATTTCGACGTTGTACAGCGGCGTGTACGAACCCTGGTAGTGGGTTTCCGCCATGGACGGGTCGAAGAAAAAGGTCAGGAAGGTACCTGACATCAGCAAGATGACGAAGGAGTACAGCGCCACCTCACCGAACATGAACGACCAGTGGTCAGGGAAGACCTTCCGGCCGAACTCGCGCAGGATGCCGGAACCGCCAACACGCTCGTCCACGAAGTTGGTGAAACTACCAACTTTGGTCTTCGGAACGAAGGGGGCTTCAGCTGTTGATGAGGCGCTCATGCTCGTCACGCTCCCAGTAACTCGGTCCTACAGGTTCTCTGAAGTCGCTGGTAGCGACGAGGTAGCCCTCTGCGTCAACTGCGATGGGCAGCTGCGGGAGCGGACGGCTTGCCGGTCCAAAGATGACCTTGCATTCTTGCGTCAGGTCGAATGTGGACTGGTGGCAGGGGCACAGAAGGTGGTGCGTCTGCTGCTCGTAAAGAGCAACCGGGCAACCGACGTGCGTGCAGATCTTGGAGTAAGCAACGATGCCGTTGTAGCTCCAGTTTTCACGACCCTCTGAGGGGTTCAAGGAGTCCGGGTCCAGGCGCATCAACAGAACGACAGCTTTAGCCTTCTCGTTCAGTTTGCCTTCGTGGAGTTCATTGAGACCTTCGGGGATCACGTGGAACGCAGAACCAATGGTGACGTCCGAGGCCTTGATGGGGGTGCCATCAGGATCACGGGTCAGGCGCTTGAGTTTGTCGCCCTCAGGCGCCCACATTGTGTGTGCCAAAGCGTCGTCCGGCCGCGGACCCAGATCGCCGAAGATAGCGAGGGCAGGCAGGGGAGCGAGGGCAACGGCACCAAGAAGGGTATTGCGGATCAGCGGGCGACGCTTAATGCCGGTCTCGTCCACGATGTCGTCAACGATTCGCACAGCAGCCTGGCGATCTTCTTCAGTACGGATAGCGTGGCGCTCTTCCGACACTTCGTGATCGGGCATCAGGGCCTTGGCCCAGTGCACGATTCCAGTGCCAATACCCAGCATTGCGAACGCAGTGCCCAGACCCAGAAGGAGGTTCTGGGTGCGGATGGTCGCAATCGAGGTATCGTCGCCCAAATCGATGGCAAAGTATGCCACCAGGAACACCAGCGTACCGATGACGGAGGTGCCAAACAGAATGGCTACCTGACGCTCGGCGCGCTTTGCGGCTACCGGGTCCGTGTCAGCCAGGCGCAAACGATGCGGAGGAAGTCCAGGATCCTGGAACTTCTCCACCTCATTCTGACCAGCCGTAGCTACGGTGCCCGAGTGGTTCGGACTGCCGTCACTATGGTTGCCCATAATTCGCCTCATCCTTCTCTCGTTGTCTCGGCCGGGGCCGAGTTATTTTCAGTTTCAAACTGCTGACCGTGCAGCAGAAGTTTCGTGTCCGGATTAGGACGTGCGGGACGTCAACCAGATGGTGAATGCGATGATGACGCCCAACCCGGCGACCCAGACAAACAGACCTTCGGATACCGGACCGAGTGCGCCAAGATCCGCGCCGCCGGGAGAACCGTTGGATTCAATGGTCTTCAGGAAGGTGATGATGTCGCGCTTGTCTTCAGGCGTGACGTTGGAGTCGCTGAAGACGGGCATGTTCTGCGGACCGGTAACCATGGCCTCATAAATGTGTTCAGCACTCACGCCTGCCAACGCGGGGGCAAACTTGCCCCGGGTCAGGGCACCACCGGCAGCTGCGGCATTGTGGCACATGGCGCAGTTGACGCGGAAGAGTTCGCCACCGTTGGCTGCGTCTCCCTTTCCGTCGAGGAGGTTTGCCTCGGGAATGGCCGGACCTGCGCCGAGGGATGCAACATAAGCAGCAAGTTGCTTGGTCTGCTCCGCGTTGAACTGCGCGGGCTTCTTCTGGGCCTGCGGGCCACTCATCTGCATGGGCATACGGCCGGTGCCAACCTGGAAGTCAACTGCAGCAGCACCCACGCCGACCAGCGAGGGGCCGTCCTGGGTTCCGCTGGCACCCATGCCGTGGCAGGTGGCGCAGTTGGCGGCAAAAAGCTTGCCGCCTTCTTCTACGTCACTCGCGCTAAAGCTTGTGGTGTCGGCCTTGGCCTGGTTGACAGTTGTGGCAACGGCGTACAGCCCACCAGTGAGGAGGAGGCCCATCAGCAACAGCGCAATGGCTGCCAGTGGGTGACGTCGCTTCTGCGATAGTGCCTTCACGTGGTGGTTCCTTTTTTCGATCCTGCGTCGGCTCCGCGAGCCGCTTCTTGAAATTCTGCCTCTTGTAGAAAAAGAGTCAAGGCCGGGCTTACTTGAGTACGTAGATGACCAGGAAGAGGCCGATCCACACAACGTCGACGAAGTGCCAGTAGTACGAGGTGACGATCGCCGATGTTGCTTCAAAGTGGCCGAACTTCTTGGCTGCAAAGGCTCGACCCATGATGAACAGGAACGCGATCAGGCCGCCAATGACGTGCAGGCCGTGGAAGCCGGTAGTCATGTAGAAGGCAGAGCCATAGGCGTTGGACGACAGGGACACGTGCTCTGAGACGAGCATGGCGTATTCCGTGGTCTGGCCGGCCACGAAGAAAGCTCCCATGATGAACGTCAGGGCAAACCATTCGGTCATTCCCCACCGTGTGAACTGCAGGAGCCCGCCGGTACGGCGCGGCTCGAGTCGCTCGGCGGCAAAGACGCCCATCTGGCAAGTAAAGGAACTTGCCACAAGGACGATGGTGTTGACGAGCGCAAACGGGAAGTTGAGCTTGGCCGTCTCCTCGGCCCACATCAATCCGGATGTGGAGCGCAGGGTGAAGTACATGGCAAAGAGGCCGGCGAAGAACATCAACTCACTGGACAGCCAAACAACGGTTCCAACAGAAACCAAGTTGGGGCGGTTCAGCGTCGGGTGCGCCGGGGTACTGGGGGCATGGGTCGCAGATGTCACAAGGACATTATGTCTGTAAAAGTCCAGACTTCCCAATGCAAACCACCGATTCAGGAGACTTTTTCTACAAAGACGCGAATTCGCGCGGAAAAGTTCCCGGTCGCGTTCACATTGGTCATCGGCGTGGCTGGGTCGATAGCATCAGGGAGTGACTTCTCCGGCAACGGCACCTGCAGCCAGCAATACCTGGCCAGGGCTCATCTCAGCACTGATCAACGGCGACAACCTTGCAGTGGGCAACACAGAGTGGGCCATGAACACCATCATGTCCGGAGAGGCGACGCCGGCTCAGATTGCGGGGTTCCTTGTTGCGCTCCGTGCCAAGGGCGAGACGGTCGAAGAGCTGGCCGGTCTTGTGGAGGCCATGGTCCAGCATGCCAACCCCATCAATATTTCCGGTGAGAAGCTGGACATTGTCGGAACCGGTGGAGACCGCCTGAACACGGTAAATATCTCCACCATGGCTGCCCTTGTTGCTGCCGGCGCGGGGGCCAAAGTGGTAAAGCACGGCAACCGAGCTGCATCTTCCACTTCCGGGTCGGCCGACGTTCTAGAGGCGCTGGGCGTTCGTTTGGATCTGTCAATCGAGCAGGTGGCCCGGAACGCAGAGGAGGCGGGAATCACTTTCTGCTTCGCGCAGGTCTTCCACCCCTCATTCCGGCATACCGCTGTTCCGCGCCGTGAACTGGCTGTTCCCACGGCTTTCAATTTCCTTGGGCCGATGACCAATCCCGCGCACGTTCAAGCTTCGGCTGTGGGTGTTGCCAACGCCCGCATGGCGCCGTTGGTGGCAGGAGTCCTGGCCCGCCGCGGCAGCCGGGGGCTTGTATTCCGAGGAGACGACGGCCTCGATGAGTTGACCCCCACAGGGTCATCGACGGTCTGGGAAATCAGGAACGGAACCGTCAGGGAGCAAATCTTCTCGCCTCAGGTCCTCGGTATTCGTCCTTCGACGGTTGCTGACCTTCGCGGAGGGGACGCCGCTGCCAATGCGGCCGTAGTGCGCGATATCCTCGACGGCAAACAGGGGCCTGTACGCGACGCCGTACTACTGAATGCGGCTGCTGGATTGGTGTCAATCGATCTGGACGCCGAAGGGAGCCTTGAGGACCGGATGCGGACCGCTTTTGCCCGGGCGGCGGAATCCGTGGATTCAGGCAAGGCTGCCGGAGTGCTCGCCAAGTGGACTGCTCTTAGCCAAAGCTGAAGACCAGCCGTCCCGCTGCTACTCGAAGCCGAGTGCGAAGGCTGCGTCGAGGTCGTGCTGGGAATAGGCGCGGAAGGCAATGTGTGTGGTGGTGTGGACCACCGAGGCAACCTTTGACAGGCGGTCCGCGATCACATCGGCAAGCTCGTCGTGTTTAGTCACCCTGGCCACCGCAATGAGGTCCCACTCTCCGGTGACGGAGTACACCTCGCTGATGCCCTGAATGGCCGAAATCTGCTCGGCGGTCTCCGGTATGCGTGAGGCATCGGTTTTGATCAGGACGAAAGCGGTGATCACGTGGGGCCTTTCCGAAAATGCATCGTTGCGGACGTTTTCCAGCCTAGTGCATTCCCTCGTACAGGGGGTTGATCAGACCCGGCGTTGCCGTCGGCGCGATACCCTCATGAGCGATGAAGTGATAAGCCGGTATCCGAGCAGGAAAATGCCAAGGGTGACCAAAGCCACCAGGACAAAAGGCAGCACGACGGTTTGGCTTGTAACAGCCCGCAGCAGCATTCCCACAGCGACTGCGCCGAGCCATATGAAAACTCCGGACGGCCATGCAGCCATGGGCGCCCGCCAAGCACGTGCAACCACCCAGGCGATCGCTGCCCCGGCCAGGAACGGCCACGCTGTGGCAAAAGCTCCCGAGATGATGTCACCGCGGGCGTGCGCGTCCCGTCCAACGGCGGCGAAGGCAAGAATCAAGAAAAGATCGGCAAGGGCTGCGGGTATCCACAGTCGTGAGGGTGAAGACATACTCCCGACACTATCCGGGGCATCCCTCCCACGCGAAAGTTACCTCCAGGTGCTGCTGCGGTGATCAGGGGAATTCGCGTCGGCCGTTGTGTGGGCGATGTCACGGTATTAGCCTCTGACGGGGGACCAAGGAGTCTCAACAAGAAGGAGAGCCGACCAATGACAACCCGCCTCAATCCGTACATTTCATTCCGGGACAATGCTCGGGACGCCATAACGTTTTACGAGTCCGTCTTTGGCGGTGAACTGAACATCAGCACTTTCGGCGACTACCAAGCCAGTGACGATCCAGCAGAGGCCGGCAAAGTCATGCACGCCATGTTGGAAACTCCCGGCGGATTGACGTTGATGGCTGCCGACACCCCGAATGGCATGGAGTACAACCCCGGCGACAATATCTCCGTCTCCTTGAGCGGAGAGTCGTCGGATGAAGCCGAGCTCCGCGGTTACTGGGACAAACTCGTCGACGGCGGTACGGTCACCGTGCCGCTCGAGATGGCCCCTTGGGGTGACACCTTTGGAATGTGCGTCGACAGATTCGGGATCGGCTGGTTGGTCAACATTGCAGGAGCCCAGGAGTAGTAGCTGGGCGCTGTGATCACCCTAGGTGATGCGCCTTCCGTCAGAGGTGAGCCTGTTGCCCATGTGTTTGGGAGTTCGCAGCACTATGCATCTGTCGAGGATCTCTGCGAACGGAAGCCTCTCGCCCAGCTGCCTCTCCAGGGGTGTCATGTCTTCAACCCGCCGAAGCCATACCAGCATCAGGATTGAGTAGAGCCCGCCGGTGGTGGCGACCAGACGGACCTCGTGCAGGCCGACGAGCTTTTCTGCAACGGATTCCACCATCGTGGCCGGAACGCGCAGGAAGTACCAAACGGCGACTGGCCAGGGGGAGTAGGGTCGCGCCACCTCCAAGCGCAACACCATGCGCTTCTCGGCAAGGATGGTGGACAGCGCGTTTCTTGCCCGCGTGGTGCTGATCCCAAGCGTTTCGGAAATCTCCGCCACGGAGGCTCGGCCGTTGGAACGCAGAATGCCGGCAAGTTGGTCTTCGATCTCTGCGGAGATGCCTCTTGGGGCGGCTGCAGGCTGTGGAATACTCGATTCCAGTTGGCGCGCCTCGTGGTCCTGGAGCGAGCGCAGCCGCCAGAGCTGCGCATCGGCGAGGAGCCGGATACCACGGTGTGTACGGGTGCCGATCACGCCTGTCACGTTTGTAAGCCGGTCCAGCACAAACCCTGCCAAGTCGGCGTCAGTCCGGCACAGTAACGTCACCACCAGATCCCGGCCGCCGATGGTTTGGTCAATGGAAAGTACTTCGTCGTCGCGGGCGAGATCCTCTGTTGCCTCGGCAATGCGTGAAGGTGTGCATTCCACCTCAATGATTGCGCCCACATATTTCGCTCCGGGTCCCCGGTAGCTTGCCAACCAGGCCAGCCCCTGATCCTGAAGAGCGCTCCAGCGCCTGGCGAGGGTAACAGCGTCTGCCCCGACGATGGGCGCGAGTGTGGCCCAAGGTGCTCGCGGACGAATCTGCAGGGCATGAAGAAGCCTCAGGTCACGGCTGTCCAAGTCGTAATCCTGCATTGAACACCCACTTCCCCTCAATTCGCTGCGTTTTCCGTGGCGTTTTGATCGTGCTGCCTAGATTCTAGGGTCCGCGAAGAACTCTGACGACCAAGAGGGGCCATGTGCGCTGCGAACCTGATCTACCCGCAGTTAGCCGCGGATCCAAAGCCATGCTCCTGCGGAGGGACATTGTGCGGCCAGCGGCGGGGGAGTGGGGCGACCGTGCCGAACCCCGGCCTGCAGGCGGTCGAGGGTCTGGAGAGGGCCGAGCCGCTTGGGTGGTGTGACGTGTCTTTAGTTTCCGCGGTGCGGGCTGGGCAGTTTTCTGCCTTTGCCGAACTTTTTGGTAGGTACAAAAAACTCGCCGCGTACGTGGCCCGGGTGGAGACCGACAATCTGTCGGACGTGGACGATGTTGTGGGAGAGGCAATTGCGTCTGTGTTTCAGGCTCTGGCTAGTGGCAGGGGACCGGCGGACTCTTTCAGGGCCTATCTGGTGACCACTGTGCGAAGAACGGCACATCGTCGCAACGTACAGGCGAGGCGCGCTGGCTTCTTGAGCGACCTCCTGAATGGGGATGGCGACACCGGATATGAGGATCCCTATCTCCGTTCCTTGGAGACGTCCTCGCTCATTGAAGCATTCCGGTCCCTGCCGATGCGTTGGCAGGCTGTGCTTTGGTACAGCGAGGTGGAAATCATGAAACCGGCAGCGGTGGCGCCGATCATGGGATTGACGCCGAACGGTGTATCGGCGTTGCTCATACGCGCGCGGAAAGGACTTCGGCAGGCATATTTCCAGGATCACGTTCTCGTAAAGGCAACGGACTCTTGTGCTGACGTGTCGCAGCATTTCGGGAAATTCGTCCTCAACGACGGACGAATGCCAGGCAGCGCCAGGATTCGACGGCATGTGGATGAGTGCCCGAAGTGCGAGGCGGCACTAGCTACTCTGCACCAGATGCGCAGCGCAATAAAGGGTTCAGGAAAATCGACGGGGTAGGGTCACTTTCAGACTACTTTACATAATGTAGATTATCGGCGTTCGAGTGGGACGAGTAGAAGTGGATGAGATAACTCGTCTCAACCTGCCATGCAGCGTTTTCCCACGTAAGGGATCGTTCGCATGTGATGGGATTGAATGATGACCAGCAGCTCGACCGCGTCATTGCGCGCTCTAGCGGCGTAATCTCTCATTTAATGAGAGATTCTTGCGTAGAGTTTGGCTTGTGAACATCGAACCTGGCCGGATTCCTGCCTTTCTGAACACTGAGAACGTTGGGCTGCTGCGGGCTGAAGACCGGGTTTTCGAGGCGATGCTTGATGGTTGGCGGGCGCAGATGCTGGCACGCGGGCTCTCAAACGCCTACATCAAAAGCTCCTGCAGTGTCGTTGAGCGGTTCCAGGAGCACGCGAACGAGTATCCGTGGACATGGTCGGCACATAACGTGGACGAATTCCTCGCAGACCGTCGCAGTTCAGAGAAAGGCCTGGCGTTGTCCACGCTCAGGTCCAACGCGGGAGCTATCAAGGCGTTCTGCGCGTACGTGACCGACGGGCGCTATGGGTGGGCAGCGTTTTGCGAACGGGTGTTCGCCGACATCCCGGTGCAGGTCGTATTTGAGTGGAACTCACCGCGGCATACCACTGACGATGCCATGCCGCCGCGCCGGAGGGCCTTCGCCCGGGCAGAGCTTCAAACGTTCTTTGATGCCGCTGATGATCTGATCGATACGGAGTTTGCCAAACGCTCCAAGCGTTGGTTGCCGGCGTTGAGGGATTCGACGGCGTTCAAGGTTGCCTATGCTTACGGGCTGCGCCGTCGTGAACTGACCATGCTTGAGTACGTCGATTTCGGCCCTAATCCCCACGTTGAACAGTTCGGCCGGTTCGGTGCGCTCCAGGTGCGGTGGGCCAAAGGAACAAAAGGCTCAGGCCCTCGGCGCCGGACCGTGCTGACCGTCCCGGAGTTCGATTGGGTCGTCGGTCAGTTGGAGTACTGGCTCTCCCCCGATGGCCGTAAACGCTTCGCCACCGCGGACCGTTCAGCCAGCATGTGGCCCTCGGAGCGCTCGGGTTCCACGGTCTACCGCAACTTCGACCGGGCCTTCCAACGCATCAGGAAAGCCGCTGGATTGCCGGACGAGTTGTCCCTGCACACCCTGCGGCATTCCTACGTCACCCACCTGATCGAGGCCGGCTACGATCCGTTGTTTATCCAGCAGCAGGTCGGTCACAGCTACTCATCGACGACAGCCCTCTATACTTCCGTGTCGGCGGACTTCAAACAGAAGACCGTCCAGAAGATGATCGCTCAGCGGCTACGCGGCAGCGGCACTGACGAAGGGAACGGCCCATGGCTGAACAGCGACGGATCGGCTACCGATGGAACCTTCGGCAGATGATGGCCCAACGGAACCTCTGGAAAACCACCGAGCTCCTCCCCCTCCTCAAAGCCCGCGGCATCAACCTCTCCAACGCCCAGGTCCACCGGCTCGTCACAGGAACCCCTGAACGCATCCCGGCCCAGACCTTTGCAGCGCTCTGCGACATCCTCGAATGCACACCCAACGACCTGTTCGAACCCTACGTCCAGATGCGCGCAGCGAAGACCGCCAACGCCCCCAAACGGCCAGAAGACCTCGGAATCCAGCCAGGCTCACCGGTCGCCCGCCGGATCAGGGTCCTGCCGCCGGACGACGATGCCTAGACCCCGGAAACCCAGCGACCCCGCGAAATGGCCCGAACCATGCGGACGCTGCTCAGAACACCACCAAATCGTCGTCCGCTGGCCCGACAGCGGAATCTGTGGCTACTGCTACCAGCAAGCCAAACGAACCCGGGGCAGCTGCGCCTGCGGCCACGAGGGTATCCTGCCCGGCCGGGTAGACACGCTCCCGGCCTGCCGCAAATGCTCCGGCGTCAAACTCAACATCGACTGCATCGGCTGCGGCAACGAAGATGAGATCCACTCCGGAAACCGCTGCTGGGCCTGCGTCCTCGCAGCAACAGTCGACCGGCTCCTCACGCCTGAAGAAAAGGCACCTTCCTCCGAACTGCAAGCCATCGCAACAGCGCTGAAATCCATGAAACGAGCCAACAGCGGCCTTACTTGGATACAGCAGCCCCACGTCACCGGCTTCCTCCGCCAACTGGCAGCATCGCCCGACATCACCCACACAGGCCTCGACCAACTCCCCGCTTCGCCAACCCGCGAATACGTCCGCGGCCTCCTCGTCGAACACAACGTCCTGCCCCGCCGTGACGAGCTCAGCCAGCGATTCACCAGCTGGGCCGGCCAAGCGATCGACAGGGTCACGACCCAGAACCATCGCGACGTGATCCGCCGCTACATCCGCTGGCACCACCAACGCCGCATGAACCAAATGGACGAAGTCACCCAAGGTACCTTCCTCAGAGCCAAACAATCAGTCACGGTCGCCATCGAACTGCTCAACTGGCTCACTGAACAACACACCGACCTGGCAACCATGACGCAGGCACACCTGGACCGCTGGCAAGCAGAAGGCCCCACCACCCGGGGAATCGCATCCCGCTTCCTCGACTGGGCAACCAAAACCAACCTCATCGACCCCTCACTGAAGCTGCAACCCCACCGCCGCGGCACCAGCCCCCGACTCGACGCAGCCACACAACAAGACCTTGTCCAAGGCCTCACCCACACAACCGAAATGAGCCCACGAGACCGCGCGGCAGCGATCCTTGTCCTGGTCTTCGGCCAGCAGATCTCGGACGTCGTTAAACTCACCTGGGACCACGTCAAGGTCACCGACGAAGAAGTCACCATCACCCTCGGAACCGTCGAGATTGCCCTCACACGGCCACTCGATGAACCCTGGCGCGAGTTGGTGGCCACTCCCACACATGATCAGACCGCCGCGCACCCCAACAGCAACTGGGTCTTCCGCGGCGGCTCACCCGGAAAACATCTCCGAGCCTCCAGCCTCACCGAACGACTCAGAACAGCCTTCAGCAGCCGAGCAGCCAGGCTCGGAACCCTCCACGAACTCACCAAACTCGCCCCGGTAGCCATCATCGCGGAAGCTCTTGGCTACGCCCCGGCAACAATTGACCGCCATGCGCTGGCCTCTTCGGCAAACTACATGGAATATATGGACTCTGTCCGGCCGGCAAACGTAAGTGAGTGAGTATCAGCCACTGTGGACCTTGATAAACGAAGGTCGCCTCAGGAAACTAGAAGCCGGAGATTCCACTGGACTGGCATCGGGCGCGCTCACCGCTGAGAAATCCTATCGAGGAACTGGTTTACCTGCCGTCAGAGAGGTGCTGATGCCTGAGCGTTTTTACGTCTCCGGATTTCCTTCCTCGTTGCGAAGGCTTGGAAGAACCACAGGACTGCCAGGGCTGCATAAAGAGAAGCGGGCCATTCAGGAAGTCGCAAGACACCGACGACGGCGAACCCCACGCCTATGAGAACGTAGGCATACCCAAGCCATACGAGATCTCTAATGTCATACTTCGGAAATCGGTAAGCACTCCGCAACCATCGCAGCATCGGTCGTCCTCTCAGGGAATAGCGCCAAGATACTCGCACCGACCGCTGCTTCCAAGTACTAGTCGGGCATACCCGCGCGCATCGATAGTAGCCTGACTGTGCTCGAATCAACTGCTGTCCACTCCATGCCGGCGTGGGCCAAAGGAATCTAGAACTGCAACTCGTCCCACTTCAACACGTCTCGCTGCCAGTCAAAGCGCGGGAGTAGAAGTAGCTGCCGGCCAGCGGGTTCTATGCCAGCCGGCAGCTCGCGGAGGTGTCAGGCGCCTACGTACGCTGCCAGGTGTTTGCCGGTCAGCGTCGATTTCCCGGCCACAAGCTCTGCGGGCGTTCCGGCGAAAACGATCGTGCCGCCGTCGTGACCCGCGCCAGGTCCGAGATCTATGATCCAGTCCGCGTGTGCCATTACAGCTTGGTGGTGTTCGATCACAATCACTGATTTTCCCGACTCCACCAGTCGATCCAGCATGCCCAGCAGGTTCTGGACATCCGCCAGGTGCAGGCCGGTAGTTGGCTCGTCGAGAATGTAAATGTCACCTTTTTCAGACATTTGCGTGGCCAACTTGAGCCGCTGGCGCTCACCGCCGGACAGTGTGGTGAGGGGCTGGCCGAGTGTTAGGTAACCGAGCCCAACGTCGGCAAGGCGATCGAGAATTTTGTGGGCAGCCGGGGTTCGGGCCTCCCCCTCGCTGAAAAAGACTTCCGCCTCATCTACAGACATTGCAAGCACCTCTGCAATATTCCGGCCCCCCAACTGATACTCAAGAACAGCCGCCTGGAAGCGCTTTCCTTCACATTCTTCACAGGGTGATTCAACGGTGGCCATGACGCCGAGATCCGTGTAGATGACACCTGCACCATTGCACGTGGGGCAGGCGCCTTCGGAGTTCGAACTAAAGAGCGCCGGCTTATCGCCATTGGCTTTGGCGAATGCCTTTCGGATAGGTTCCAGCAGTCCGGTATACGTGGCGGGATTACTCCTGCGCGAGCCCCGAATGGCACCCTGATCGATCACGAGGACGCCGTCCCGCTTGGCTACGGAACCATGAATCAGGGAACTCTTGCCGGAGCCGGCCACCCCGGTGAGGACACAAAGAACGCCAAGGGGGATGTCGACGTCGACGTTCTTGAGGTTGTTCGTTGAGGCGTCCCGGATTTCCATGTGGCCCGTAGCGGAACGAAAGCTGTCCTTGATGGCCGCCCGGTCGTCCAGATGGCGTCCCGTGATGGTGTCGCTCCCCCGCAATCCCTCGAGGTCGCCCTCAAAACATACTGTGCCGCCTCCGGTACCGGCACCGGGCCCAAGGTCAACCACGTGGTCGGCAATCGCGATCGTCTCCGGCTTGTGTTCGACCACCAGCACAGTGTTGCCCTTGTCCCGAAGCTGTAGCAGCAGTTGGTTCATGCGCTCGATGTCGTGGGGGTGAAGGCCTATGGTGGGTTCGTCAAAGACGTAAGTGATATCGGTGAGTGATGAACCCAGATGGCGGATCATCTTGGTCCGCTGGGCCTCTCCCCCGGACAACGTGCCGGCCGGCCGGTCAAGGGACAGATAACCCAAACCAATTCCGGTGAAGGAATCCAGAAGGTGCTGGAGGCCCTTCAGTAATGGAGCAACGGAGGGTTCATCCAGCGAGCGGACCCAGCCTGCGAGGTCGCTGATCTGCATAGTGCAGACGTCGGCGATGCTCTTGCCGTTGATCTTGGAGGACCGGGCTTCGGGGCTAAGGCGTGTACCTTCGCATTCCGGGCACGTGGTGAAGGTGATGGCACGCTCCACAAACGCGCGGATGTGGGGCTGCAGGGCGTCTACGTCCTTGCTGAGCATCGACTTCTGGATCTTGGGGATGACGCCTTCGTAGGTGAGGTTGATGCCCTCCACTTTGATCTTGGTGGGCTCCCGGTACAGGAGATCGTGGAGTTCCTTCTTGGTGAATTTGGCAATGGGTTTGTCCATGTTGAAGAACCCTGAGCCGCTGAAGATTCGCCCGTACCAGCCATCCATGGTGTATCCGGGAATGGTGAGCGCGCCTTCGCTCAAGGACTTGGAGTCGTCATAGAGGGCCGTGAGATCAAAGTCATTGACCGCCCCCATGCCCTCACATCGGGAACACATTCCGCCCAGGCGATTGAACGAGGCCTTCTCGGTCTTCGTTTTGCCTTCGCCGCGTTCGACGGTGATGGCGCCACTCGCCTTCACCGTGGGAACATTGAAAGAGTAGGCGTTGGGTGAGCCGATGTGGGGTTGGCCGAGGCGGCTGAACAGGATCCGCAGCATGGCATTGGCGTCTGTTGCGGTACCCACTGTGGAGCGCGGGTTGGAGCCCATCCGTTCCTGGTCCACAATGATCGCGGTGGTCAAACCTTCAAGGACATCGACGTCGGGGCGGGCCAGGGAGGGCATGAAACCCTGCACAAAGGCACTATAGGTTTCGTTTATCATGCGTTGTGACTCTGCCGCGATAGTGGCAAAAACCAGTGAACTCTTCCCGGAGCCGGAGACGCCTGTGAAGACAGTGAGCCGGCGCTTCGGGATTTCGATGCTGATGTCTTTGAGGTTGTTTTCACGTGCACCTTGGACCCGGATCAGATCGTGGGTATCCGCAACGTGGGACCCCGGAGATTGTGTGTCCGTGCTCGCGGCAATAGTCATGATTTCTCCATCTGTTAGGCGGCGCTGCAAAACAGTCCCTCGTCGGCGTCGCCTGGCTCACACTGACCAGCCTCGGCCAGTAGCTTCGATTCTGCCATTGTCTTCCAAGGTTTACTCGCTAAGAATGAAGCATGCCGGTATACATGAGGTCCCTTGAAACCGCAGTTCCGCAAACCATCCTTGTCCAGCAGCAAGCCCGAGACGTCTTCGCATCACAGCCCGGACTGACACGGCTGGGAACCCGACTAGTCAGCACATGCTTCGACTCAGCAGCCATAGACACCCGATACACCGCCGTAGCCGAACTCAGCCTAGATGCGCACCCCGAAAATCCGCAGTTTTTTGACCCCGAAACCAACCAGGTCCTCAGCCCCAGCACCAAGGTCCGGAATGAGATCTTCGCAACCGAAGCCACCAAGTTGTTCGTCGAGGCCGGCAAAGCTGCAGTGGCCCAGGCGCCGGGTATAGATCTTGATGACATCACCCACGTGATCACGGTGTCCTGCACCGGTTTCTTCAACCCCGGTCCTGACTACAAGGTGGTCCGCGCTTTAGGCCTCAATCCTGCCGTGCAGCGGTACCACCTGGGATTCATGGGCTGCTACGCGGCCTTCCCTGCCCTCAAAGCAGCCAAGCAGTTCTGCGTTGCAGACCCCACAGCGGTTGTCCTGGTGATCTGCGTAGAACTCTGTTCCCTGCATGTGAGGACGTCGAACGATCCCGACACCATCATGGGATCGGCGATTTTCGGTGATGGCGCGGCGGCCGCGGTCGTAAGTGCCCGGGAGCTGCAAGGGCCGGAACCGGCCATCCGGCTCGATCACTTCGAAACGGTCCTGACGCCGGTGGGCGAGGAAGCCATGGCCTGGAACATTGGGGACGAAGGATTCGAAATGGTCTTGGGATCGTACGTTCCGCACATCATTGAAGAACACATCACCGGTGCCTTGGCGCCACTGCTCGCCAAAGAGCCATCGTTGGATGGCTTGCCCTACCGAGATATTACCCACTGGGCCATACACCCTGGCGGCCGAAGCATCCTGGACAAAGTCGAGTCCAAACTGGAACTGACGCAGGAGCAGCTGGTCCCGGCCCGGGAGACTTTACGGGAATACGGCAACATGAGCAGCGCCACGGTGTTGTTCGTCCTCAAGTACATGTTGGAGAGGGCAGCAGCCGAACATGAGGAACGGATCTGCTCCATGGCATTCGGCCCGGGTCTGACGGTGGAAACGGGACTCTTCACGCTGGTCTCCCCTGCTCTGTGAGTCCATTTGGGTCCCTGCGGGTCAGGGATGTGAAAGCCGTCGAGGAGATGGACAGGGCCGATTGCGACCCCACACGCCTCTACAGGACTTATGCGCGCTTCCCGGTGGTGAACGCCTTGCTGTCGGGATGGCACGGGACGTATCGTCAACGTCTCCTTCCGTTGCTGGCCGAGCACAGTGCGGTTTCGGTGCTGGACATCGGGTGTGGCAGCGGCGACGTAGCCCGGAGCCTGGTTCGGTGGGCCCGGCGGGACGGATTCCGGCTTACGGTGACGGCAATCGATCCGGACGAGAGGGCCTTCACCTTTGCGTCCCGCAAGCCTCCAGTGGAGGGGGTCGTGTACCTCAATGCCCACAGTTCCGAGCTCGTCGCTGACGGCCGGAAGTTCGACGTTGTCATCTCCAACCACATCCTTCATCACCTCGACCCAGGGCAGCTTGCGGAGGTCCTTCACGATTCCGAGTCGCTGAGCCGGGGGCTGTGCCTGCATAACGATCTCAACCGAAGCAACATCGCATACATGCTGTTCATGGCAGGCTTCTGGCCTTTGGGTGTGGGCTCATACATCTGTGGTGATGGCTTGACGTCCATCAGGCGCAGTTACACCGCGGAGGAACTAAGAGCTGCCGTTCCGGCCTCGTGGTCGGTTGAGAGAAACGGCCCGTGGCACCACTTGCTCGTCCGTGCGCTCGAGGATGATCGTGACTGACGTCGTGATCGTTGGTGCCGGGCCGGTAGGGCTGTTCATGGGCGTGCTGTTGCTTCAGCAGGGGCATCAGGTCCGGATCCTTGAGCGCCGGAGCAGCAGGAGCAACCGTTCGCGGGCTATCGGAATTCACCCGCCGGCACTGGCGGAGCTGGCGCGCGCAGGTGTTGCGGACCATCTGATAGCAGCCGGTGTCCGCATCAATCGGGGTGTCGCTTACAGTCAGAGGCGCAGGGTGGCCGAACTCGGGTTCGACGGAGATGCCCGCTATCCCTACATTCTGGCTGTGCCGCAGACGGTCACTGAGGAGACGTTGGAGCTGGCGGTGCATGATCTGGACGCCGGAGCCATTGTCCGGGGTGCCCATGTTCGGGAGGTTGCGGAAGAACGCGGCTCCGTGCGTACCGTTGCGAATTGTCTTGGCGGCGTTCAGGAGTTCAGAAGCCAGCTGGTGGTGGCTGCCGACGGCGCGCACTCAGCCATTCGCCGCCATTACCTGCCGGGTTCGCAGGCACGGGGCTATCCGGACTGCTACATTATGGGCGATTTCCCGGATGCCACCGGCCATGGCTCCGATGCGGTGCTGTACTTGGAGCCTGCCGGAATCGTGGAGTCCTTCCCCTTGCCACAAGGTCTCCGCAGATGGGTGGTGAGGCTGGGCTCGCCGGAAGAGAACCCGACGGCGGATAAGCTGGCCGATTTGGTCCTGGCCAGGACCGGTGAGGTGCTCCATGTTCCCGGCAACTCGATGCTCAGTGCCTTCGAAGTACGGTCGCGCCTGGCTCAACTCATGGTTCACGGCAGAGTGGTGCTGTTGGGGGACGCAGCCCACGAAATCAGCCCCATCGGAGGGCAGGGCATGAACCTTGGCTGGTTGGATGCTGCGGCGCTGGCCCCGATCATCGATGCTTCTTTCCGCGGTGCCGACGTCGGGCCCGACCTAGCGGCCTTTGAGAAGTCCCGCAGAAAGGCGGCGCGCCGCGCATCGCGCCAGGCTGGACTCAACATGGCTCTGGGAAGACCTCTCCCGCCTTACGTGATGTCAGTCAGGAATGCAGCTTTCGCAAGGGCCTTGGACATGCCGGCAATTTCAGGGCTGGTGGAGCGACGCTTCACCATGCGTTAGGTGCTCCGGGGCTGGGCTATTCGGGGGTTGTGTAATAGCAGTCGTACGTATCCTGGCTGGCGATCAACCCGTCCCGAAGCTCAAAGACAGCAGTGCTCCTGGCTCGGATGGTATCGCCACGGTCCCAGTGGGGAAGGTCAAGCAGCAAGGTGGCAGACCAGTTCATTTCCAGCACCACACGGTTGTCCTGGCTCGTTGTCCGGACCACCTCAAACTTCTGATCGGAAACGATGTCCTTGCTGTGGTCGGCGCCGGCCAGGGTCTCGGCAAGGTTCCGCGTTGAGCCGGTTTTGGACAGAGCATGCGGCCACTCGGTGAGCTTGAAATCGTCCGCCAGGAAGGGTCGGATTTCAGCGGCCCCGCCGCCGGCTTCCACCGTTCGAACGAACCCGAGTACACAATCCAAAGGGGTGGAATCCATCATCCATTGAGCCTAGCCCAACTCGGGAACGCCTTGTGGAGCGTTAGGCTCACTGTATGACGCACCAACCTCATCCGGGGGCCACGAGCCCTGCCACGGACTACAACCCGATCCGCATTCGTGACGCTGTTCGCCGGTTGCTGGATACGGAGGGGCTTCCGCCCATTATTCAGGCCGGACACCCCGTATTGCGTCAGCTGGCAGCGCCATACGAAGGCCAGCTCGACGATGCGGAGTTGGCGGCTTTCATTGAGCAGATGAGGGCTGTCATGCATGCCGCACCGGGAGTCGGTTTGGCAGCTCCCCAACTGGGCATCCCATTGCAAGTGGCCGTACTGGAGGACAAATACCCGGTGGAACCGGAGTCAGCTGCCGTGCGTCACCGGGAGCAGCTGGAATTCCTGGCCATCGTCAACCCGCAGTACCGCCCGCTCGGAACCGAGACCGCCTCGTTCTATGAGGGGTGCCTCTCGGTCAGCGGGTATCAGGCGGTAGTGACCCGTCACCGGAACGTGGAATTGCGCTACACCAGTCCAACGGGCGAGTCCACGGAAGCCTGGTATTCAGGGTGGCAGGCCCGCATTGTGCAGCACGAAACGGATCACCTTCACGGCATCCTTTACCTGGACCGGGCCGAACTGCGATCGTTATCCAGCAATGCCGAGCACTCGGCGCGCTGGTCTGCTCCGGAGATTGACGAGGCTCGCCGGGCGCTTGGATTCTTTCGCTGACTCCGGCTAGTCATCCAGGTTATTGACCTCGGTGGGGAGGTACCGTGCCCACCAGCGGAGGATGTGCTCGAAGCGTTGCCTTCGGTGATGGGGGGTGCCGGACCGTGACAACTCGTGATCCTCGCCGGGGAAGATCAGCAAGGAGGTGTCCACTCCCTTCGCCTTCAGATGCGAGTAGTAGCGCTGGCCCTGTTCGATGGGGCACCGAAGATCGTTCTCGCTGTGAATGACCAGGGTGGGTGTATCGACACTTGAGACTACGGCCATGGGACTTTGAGCCTCCATTTGTTCCGCTGTTCCTCCGGTGTATTCGGTCCCGAAGAACCAGCCGATGTCAGCTGAACCTGCAAAGCTGACGGGGTCCAGGAAACCGCGCTCCACGATCGCGCCTTTGAACCGGTGGTCGTGCGCGATGGTCCAGGCGGTGAGATAGCCGCCGTAGGAGCCCCCCATGATTCCCACGCGTTCCTTATCCAAGGCGTCAAACGAGGCCAACGCTGAGTCCAGGAATGCCAGCACGTCCTGCATGTCCACAGTCCCCATGCGCTCCTTGACGGCGCGGCCGTGGGCTTGTCCGTAGCCGGATGAACCACGTGGATTGCACATCACAACGGCGTAACCGGCAGCAGCATAGACCTGGGCTTCGTCAAAGAAAGCACCGGTGTATTGGGCGAAAGGGCCGCCGTGGATGGAGAGGAGGACGGGGTGGGGACCAGGTCCGTCAGGGAACACCACCCAACCGTGCACAGGGTGCCCATCGGCGGATTCGGCATCGAAATCCAAGGGCTCCACCACCCGGGAGTTGTTGCGCATGGGGGCGGAGAAGTCCGTGAGGAGGCGGATCTCGCCGCGTTCCAGGGAGGCGACGTCCCCCACCGTGGAAGCGTCCGAGAAACTCACGGCCATTTCGCCGTTTGCAGCCACTGTGGCCCCGGTAACCACCTTGGCGCCATGAACCAGGGGTGTGATCCCGCCGATTGCGTTGATATCGAGCAGCTCGACGCTTCCCAGCGCTGTATTCAGAACCAGAACGCTGTCGGGACCGCTGGGCTCCAGCGGTCCCGACACATCCAAATGCTCGACGTCGGTCAGCGCCACCGCTTCTCCCCCAGCAATGGGCATGGCATACAGAACCGCGTTCCGGGCCACGAAGTCCTTGCCGGTGTCACCCAGGTCCTGCGCGGTGTAAAAGAGCCACTGGCCATCCGTGGAGGGGCGCACAGCCGTGACGGTCTGCAGGCTCTTGTTGGAAGGTTCGACGGCGGTTGGCTGGCCGCCGTCGGCGTCCACCCGATAGACGGAGGTGACAAGATCGTCGTCGTGTCCTTCATGGAGGGCGGCGACGAAGTAAAGGCGGGTGCCGTCGGCTGAAAAGCATGGTGACTCATGGTCTGAGTCACCAAAAGTGACCTGCCGTGCAGAGGGAAGTCCTGTCATCCCATGTGCGGGCTGTTCGTGCGCAGCCCTACCCCTCGCAGCGACTGCC
The DNA here is from genome assembly GCF_023656375.1 of Paenarthrobacter sp. TYUT067. Classification (NCBI taxonomy): domain Bacteria; kingdom Bacillati; phylum Actinomycetota; class Actinomycetes; order Micrococcales; family Micrococcaceae; genus Paenarthrobacter; species Paenarthrobacter sp. TYUT067. The sequence continues at coordinate 182,098 of NZ_JAMOIT010000006.1, read as the reverse complement.
GGCTCGCCGCCCAGTTCCGGCACTTCGACCACAAACAACTGCTGGCGCTGGTCAGCGGTGTAGCCGATGCCGTTCATCCGGTACTGGTTGGCGGTGATCAATCGGGCGTCTTCTCCGCCGGAGGTGACCCCATCCATAGTTCCGTAGCGTCCTTGTTCCGGCACCCGGGATTGGAACACAATGCGGTGGGAATCAGGTGCCCACACGAACCCACCTACGCCCGCGTGCTGCTCGGTGATCTGCTGCGGCTCGCCACCTGCGGCTTCCACGACAAAGAGTTGCGGCTTACCGTCCGGATCGCACCTCAGGAAGGCAAGAACAAGGCCGTCCGGGGAGAACGCCGGGGAACTGTCCCTGAATCCTCGTGTGATGCGTCGCGAATACTTGGTGGTGTCCAAGGGAATGCTCCACAACTGACCCACATAACTGTCAGCATCAAAATCCGGCCGCGTGACGGAAACCACCGCCTTGGTGCCATCGGGGTGGATTGCCGGGGCGGATACGGAGTTCAGCAGATGCAGTTGCTCGGGTTTCACGATGGTGAGCCTAGCCCGGCACTTCGGCCCCAGGCCCTAGACACTCCGGCCGCCGTAGGATTGGAGCCATGTTGTCCGATGCCGTTGCTGCCCTCCGTTGTCCTGTTTGCCAAGGGGTGCTCCAACTCAGACAGGGCCAACAGCAAACGCTCGCCTGTGAGGCCGGGCACCAGTTCGACGCCGCAAAACAGGGCTACTTCAACCTGCTGACGGGCAAAGGCACGGTCTTCGAAGCGGACTCGGCAGACATGGTTGCCGCGCGGTACAGGTTTCTGGACGCAGGGCACTACTCCGGCCTCGCGCAGGCTGTTGCAGCAGCGGCCGCCGGATCACTTCAGCGCCCGGGGGCCGTGGTTCTCGACGCAGGTACTGGCACAGGCCACTACCTGCGGGCGGTCCTTGAACGGTCCGGGGCATCAGGAATCGGTGTGGACATCTCCAAATTCGCGCTGAGGCGTGCCGCCCGGCTCAATCCGGAAGCAGCCAACCTGGTATGGGACATCTGGCGTCCGCTGCCCATGATGGACAACACCGCGGACGTTGTCACGGTAGTTTTCGCACCGCGAAACCCCGCAGAGTTTGCCCGGGTGCTTCGGCCGGGCGGCTCGTTGATCGTTGTGACGCCCCGGCCCGGCCACCTTGCCGAGATCGCAGCCCGGGCAGGCATGCTCAGCATTGAGGATGGCAAAGAGGAGCGGCTGGTGGACTCCATGCGCGACTATTTCGATTCGGGCACCAGCCAAAACCTCGACCTTCCCTTGACACTGAGTGGCCCGGAGGTGGCCGACCTCGCCTACATGGGTCCGGCCGGACACCACGTGCAGCGCGAAAAGTTGGCGGAGTTGGCCGCTGTGGAAGGTTCAGTGGCCACCACTGCGAAGTTCCGGATCAGCGAATTCGCCGTGTCCTGACGTGGGACGGAACGTCGGGCTAGGATGGAGGAACAGCGACTGTGATCCCGCCCGCGGGATCCGGGACCAAGGGGGAAATGATGTTCGAATGGCTCGGCGAGAATTGGTGGGCTCTCTGGCTCACAGTCTTCCTCGCGTTCGCAGTGGTGGAGATGCTTACCCTCGACCTCTTCTTCATCATGCTGGGCGGCGGAGCCCTGGCCGGGCTGATCGCCGACTTCGCGGGAGCCGATTTCTGGCTTCAAATTGTGATTTTCTCCGTGGTCTCCCTCCTGATGATTGTCTTTGTCCGTCCTGTCGCCATGAAGCACCTGCATAAGGGGCCCGCGGAACAGCGCAGCAATATCGACCGACTCATCGGTCAGTCCGCCCTCGTCATCGAAGCCGTGAGCGGAACCAGCGGACTGGTCAAGATCGGCGGCGACGTGTGGAGCGCCCGCAGCACGGCCGGAGTTCTTGATGCCGGTGCAACAGTCCAGGTCACACGGATTGACGGTGCGACGGCGGTAGTAGCCTCGCCCGCCGAGAACAGCCCGCGCTAAAGCGCGCCTTTGAATTTCAGCGGTTGCCGATGCGGGCAGCCTGCCCGCGTTCAGCCGCATCAAACCACGCAATTGGGGAATGAAGGAGATGTATGGACGGCTTAGGAGGAACAGCAGCAGCAATTGTGCTGATTGTTCTCGTCATTTTTGTCATCATCGTGTTGGTCCGTTCGGTGAGGATCATCCCGCAGGCACGTGCCGGCGTCGTTGAACGCCTCGGCAAGTATCAGCGGACACTCAACCCGGGACTGACCATCCTGATCCCGTTCGTCGACCGGCTCCTGCCGTTGCTCGACCTCCGCGAGCAAGTAGTGTCTTTCCCGCCTCAGCCGGTCATCACCGAGGACAACTTGGTGGTCTCGATCGACACCGTTGTCTACTTCCAAGTTACCGATCCCCGGGCCGCAACCTACGAGATCGCCAACTACATCCAGGCTGTGGAACAGCTGACCACCACCACACTTCGTAATGTGGTGGGCGGGCTCAACCTTGAAGAAGCACTCACATCCCGCGATCAGATCAATGGTCAACTGCGTGGTGTCCTGGACGAAGCAACGGGTCGCTGGGGCATTCGCGTGTCCCGTGTGGAGTTGAAGGCGATTGATCCGCCCCACTCCATCCAGGACTCGATGGAAAAGCAGATGCGCGCTGAGCGTGATCGTCGTGCAGCCATCCTGACCGCCGAAGGCACCAAGCAGTCGCAGATCCTTACCGCCGAAGGCCAGCGGCAAGCTGCCATCCTCGCGGCTGAAGGTGACGCGAAGGCGGCCATCCTGAGGGCTGACGGTGAAGCCCAGGCCATTCAGAAGGTCTTCGATGCCATTCATAAGGGCAACCCGGACCAGAAGCTCCTTGCGTACCAGTACTTGCAGACGCTTCCCAAGATCGCTGAGGGAAGCTCGAACAAGCTCTGGATCATTCCCAGTGAAGTCGGCGAGGCACTCAAGGGCATCGGCGGTGCACTCGGAGGCAACAACGGGGACTCCCCCGTCGGGCTCTTCGGCGGTGCTGAAGAGGCCAGGGCGTCCGAGCCTGCGGGAACACCCCAGCAGCCACGGCCTGCTGAATAACGCAAAGCGCAACGCCTCCGAGCGGTCAGCCATCCAGGCTGGCCGCTCGCTGTTTGTTCCTTCTTTTGAGTAGTGGGCGAAGATCCGCGTATAATGGGATATTTGTCCGGCTGGTTCAGCGTGGATGGAACATAAAAGCTTGGCCAGGCGTTGCAATTAGTGATGCAAGGTGTGCAGAAGTAGTCCGTAAGGGACGTGAAAACGGCTTACGGCTAGCGCGGGGTTCCTGCTCCGCGAACAGACAGAGGGAGTAATCATGAGCGATCGCAGCCTGCGGGGTATGCGTCTTGGCGCCCAAAGCATGGAAACAGAATCCGGCGTTGAACCGGCACCGCGCCAGCGGGTCGAGTACCGTTGCGAGGATGGCGAGCAGGTCTTCGTAACCTTCTCCTCCGAAGCCGAAATTCCCCCCGTTTGGGTATCCAAGACCGGCAAAGAAGCGCTGCTGGTTGATGGCGAGCGTCCTGTGGATGCCAACGAGAAAGCTGTCCGCACCCACTGGGACATGCTTCTGGAACGCCGCAGCCTTCCCGAGCTCGAACAGATCCTTGAAGATCGTCTGAACATCCTGCGTGAGCGCCGCGGAGAGCGCCGCTCCGCCTAGACGGTCACAGACTGTCAACAGAAAGGCCGGGTCCGGAATCCCTCACGGGAGCCGGACCCGGCCTTTCTGTGTTCTGAAAGTGTGGAGTTGCGTGTTGGGGTTACTTAGCTTCTGCCGATGACTTGCGGGTGAGCTTTGCCCACCGGGCTGCGAGTCCCCATTTGGTGACGTTGATCATTGCCTCAACCACGATGTTGCCGCTCATCTTCGATGCACCGAGCTCTCGCTCGACAAACGTGATGGGGCGCTCTTCGATGCGGAGCCCAAGCTTGGCCACGCGCCATGCAAGATCCACCTGGAAGCCATAGCCAACGGACTCCACCTCGTCCAGGTTCAACGCTTCCAGCGTGCTGCGTCGGAAGGCGCGGTAGCCCCCGGTGACGTCCTTGATCTTGACGCCCAGCATAATGCGGGCGTAGGTGCTGCCGATGCGGGAGATTGCCTGGCGGTAGAGCGGCCAGTTAACTACGCTGCCACCTGGAACCCACCGGGAGCCCATGGCAAGATCTGCCCCGTCCTCCACGGCCTTGAGCAGAAGAGGCAACTGCTCCGGCTTGTGCGAACCGTCGGCATCCATTTCCACCAGGACGTCATAGCCTGCGGCCAGTCCCCACTTGAAGCCTGCGATGTAGGCAGCTCCAAGGCCTTCCTTCCCTTTGCGGTGAAGGACATGCACCTGGCTGTCCTTTGCTGCGAAGTCGTCGGCAAGCTTTCCCGTGCCGTCAGGACTGTTGTCGTCGACCACCAGGACATCGGAGTGCGGCACTGCTGCGCGCAACCGTCCCAATGTCACGGGGAGCGATTCCAGCTCGTTGTAGGTGGGAATGATCGTCAAGACACGCAAGAAGAGGCCTTTCCTTGATGGAGCGGTCAGTGCGCCTGAGCAGCCTGGCGGCTTGCAATCTGGCGCAACTCTCCATTATAGGACGACGGCGGGGACGCATTTGGCGGCTGTGATGACAGACACAGGCCACGCTTTCGTCGCCGCGGACATCAGACCCGCAGTGACTCGTGGGCGAACAATTCGTGTCCCTCCCGGACGGTTTGTAGGCAACGGGGCTCGCTGCCGGTGTCCAGGGCCGGCAAGAGCGGCGTCCGAGCGCGGGGATCCGTGCTCCATGACTGCACCCGGCTATCAGCCACCTGGACCATCAGTTCATCCACTTCCCACACGGCGAAACTCGCCGGAGCGCCTGGTACCAGCTGCCCCATGAGGGGGTTCCGGTGCTTGGTAGCCCGCCACCCCGCCCGCGTGTGCCCCAGGAAAGCGGCACGAGCCGAAATTCTCTGTTCCGGGTTGCTGTGCTCCAAGCAGGCTCGAACGCTCGCCCACGGGCGGAGGGGGGTTACCGGGCTATCGCTTCCGAAGGCTATGGGGACGCCGCTCGCGTAAAAGGAAGCAAACGGATTCATCTTCTGGCTGCGGGCACCCAAACGCTGCTCGTAGAGACCACCTGCAGCACCCCATAAGGCGTCGAAAACAGGCTGAACACTGACCGACACGGAGTACTTGGCCAAACGATCGATGGCGGACTGGTCGGCCATTTCCACGTGTTCGAGTCTGTGGCCGGCTGCCCGGATACGCTGCTCCCCCACCTCGGCCGCTGCGGCGTCAAAGGCGTCCAGCACAGCGCCCAGACCGGCATCACCTATGACGTGGAAGCCGGCTTGGATCCCCAGCAGCGACGTGGCTACAAGGTGGTTGGCGGCCTCGTCCACTGAAAGGTACAAACTCCCGCGTTGACCGCCGGCATCGGAGTAATCCTCTGCGAGGGCCGCCGTGCGGGATCCGATTGAGCCGTCCATGTTGAGGTCACCAGCGAGGCCCAGCACCTTGGTGCCTAAGCTATCCAGAATGGCCTGCGCTTGCTCCTGTGAGGCGGCAAGCTCGCCCCAGTAAGGGAGAACCTCCGGCATGTTCGCGAGCTCGTTCCAGGACGTGGCCATTCTCAGGTCCTCAGGCCCGCAAATGTGAGGTGCGGACATCTCGGCCATGGCAACGTAGCCGTGGGAAGCTGCTTCCTGCAGCGCCGATTCCTGGTAGCTTCGCCGGTCCGGCTCCTTGAAATTCCTGGCAGTGAGGCGGGCGGCCGTATGTGCTGCCCGGACCACGCGGGCTTCCCCGGAAAAGCCGTCCAAGGTGGTAAGCCCAGCTGCCGCAGCAAGCGAGGCCGAAACGAGGGCTGAATGGACGTCGATGCGTGAGAGGTAGACGTGCCGTCCGCCGGCCGCTCTTTCGATCTCTTCCAACGTTGGGAGGCTGGGATCGTTCCACGTCGTTTCATCCCAACCATGGCCCAGCACTGGACCAGTGCCGCCGGCGGAGGCAACGGCGTCGAGCAATTCCCTCGATGAGCGGACCGCGTCCAGCTGGAGTCCCGACAGGGCAAGGCCCGTCTCCGTCAGGTGTGCATGGGAGTCGACAAAGCCCGGAGCAAGGAGGGCGCCCCGGAGGTCGATGATCTCCATGGACGAGTCGGCAATGGACGTCGCGGCCTGCTCGGAGCCCACCCAGGCAACGGTATCGCCGTCCACCACCATGGCTGTGGCAAAGGGATCTGCCGCAGTATAGATCGAACCATTTCTGTACATAGTGACCTTGCGGCCCGTGGTGTTGCGGTCCGGGCCGGTTGGCGCGCCTGGCTGGTTCATGCGTTCTGCTCCTTGAACATGGAAAGCTGTCTTTCGGGGAAGGTGGGCTAAGCCACCGTGGAGTAGGCCACCACACCGCGGCGGACCACATCAATTGATTCCCGGCATATGCGTGCCACACGTGGGTCCAGCTGCGGGATCTTGGCCAGCTGGTCAAGGAGGTCCACCACTTGCTTGGCCCACCGTACAAAGTCTCCGGCTGCGAGGTCGGTGCCGCTCAGCACGTCCTGAAGGTGGCGGCCTCTGGCCCACTTGTACATGGGCCACACCAGTCCAAGTTCCGGTTCGCCGGTCAAAGGCAGCCTGTTGCGTTCCTCAGTATCTTCGAGTTGGGACCACTCGCGGATAACGATGTCGACGGCCGATTCCAGTGACACAGAAGGCATCTTGGGCCGCAGCCCGCGGTCTTCCCGTTTGGCCTGGTACACCAAGGTGCTCGCCAGAGCGGCCAGTTCAGCAGCGTCGAGGTCGTCGATGGCGCCGCGACGAACTGTCTGGGAAATGAGCAGGTCCTTCTCGCCGTAGATCCGGCGAAGCCTCTGTCCGTCGGCACTTATGGTGACGTGTCCGGCGTCGTTCGTTTCCAGGTAACCGTAAACCGAAAGAACATCGCACACACGGTCGAACGTCTTGGCAATAGTGTTGGTCCTGCTTTGGATTTGGCGGACCAGCCCGTCGGTCTCCCGGCGCAGCTTCCACCAACGCTCCGACCACCGTGCGTGGTCTTCGCGTTCGCTGCAGCCATGGCAAGGATGGGCCCTCAGCGCCCGCCGAAGATCCGCGATCTTCTTTTCCTGATCCGGCAGGCGGGCTCCGAGACCAAAGTCTTCGTGCCTGCTGTTACGCCGGCTGTGGGGAGCGTCTTCGCTGATGGCGTGCCGCATGGATGAAGCGAGGTCCCGGCGCGCCTTGGGAACCTTGGCGTTGAAGGACTTCGGGATGCGGATACGCGTCACCGGAGACACCGGGCCATCGAGGTCGTGGACGCCGATGCGTCGCAGCTGGTTGTCGGAGGTGAGCACCGAGGGCCGCGGTTCACGCGCATTCCGGTCCACCTCCAGCACCACAGCGTGTCCCGCGAGCCGGCCGCTGTAAATGCTGATCACATCGCCGGGAATTAATCGCGTGAGGGAATCAGCAACATGGGACTTCCGGGCGCGTTGGTGGTCGCGGGCGGCGAAATTCTCAGCATCGCTGAGTTCGCGCCGGAGCTTGCCGTATTCTGTGAAGTCGCCCAAGTGGCACTGCATGGATTTGGCGTAGCCTGCCAGCGACTCTTCACGCCCACGCACCTGCCGGGCAAGTCCAACAACGGATCGGTCAGCTTGGAACTGGGCAAAAGAGGATTCGAGGATCTCACGTGCCCGGACCCGTCCGAACTGGGCAATCAGGTTGATGCTCATGTTGTACGTAGGACGGAAACTGGAGTTCAACGGATAGGTGCGTCGGGAGGCCAGTCCGGCCACTGCGGCGGGGTCTGTACCCGGCTGCCAAAGCACCACGGCATGGCCTTCGACGTCGATGCCGCGACGTCCGGCACGCCCGGTGAGTTGGGTGTACTCCCCCGCCGTGATGTTGACGTGAGATTCCCCGTTGAACTTTTCCAGCTTTTCAAGCACCACGCAGCGCGCTGGCATGTTGACACCAAGAGCCAACGTTTCGGTGGCGAACACAGCCTTGACCAGGCCGTCGGCAAAGAGCTTCTCCACCACTTCCTTGAAGGTTGGAAGCATGCCCGCGTGGTGGGCAGCGAGGCCCCTGATGAGCCCGTCCCGCCAACCCCAGAACCCGAGGACATCGAGGTCGTCAGCCGGAATCTCGTGGCTGGCCTCGTCCACCCGCTGGGCGATGATCTGTTGTTCCTGCTCGGTGGTCAGCCAGAGGCCTGATGCTGCACACTGCGCTACGGCTGCGTCACAACCTGCCCTGGAGAAAATAAACGTGATGGCAGGCAAGAGGTCCTGGCGCCTGAGGCTCTCGATCACCTGGGGACGGCTTGCCTTGCGGACTGGACTACGCTGCTCTGACTGTTGCCGCTCGTCGCGATAGCGGTCCTGACGACGGCGGCTCCTGCCGCCGTGTCCAAACCGGCCATTCATGCTCATCCGGCTTTCCGAACGGGCCATGGCCAGCAGGTCCGGGTTGACCTCGAACTCGGGGCCGGTAACTGCCTGACGAGCCGTGACGGCTGATGAGCGCTTGGATGAGACGCGCCGGCGATCCGAGGTGGTGGGCTCGGCCATGACCTCTTCTGCATCGGAGAGGTCAGGCACCTCCGTTTCCTGTGCTCCCGGGGCTTGGGGCGCGATTTCGTCAAAAGAGGTGTCACCGGCAAAGAGATCCACTATCTCCCGTCCCACCATGACGTGCTGCCAGAGGGGCACAGGGCGGTGCTCGGAAACGATCACGTCTGTATCGCCCCGCACAGTGTCCAACCAGGCGCCGAACTCTTCGGCGTTGGACACTGTGGCACTCAGCGAGGCAACCTGCACTTCGCTGGGCAAATGGATGATGACCTCTTCCCACACTGCGCCGCGGAAACGGTCGGCCAGGTAGTGGACTTCGTCCATCACCACATAGCCCAGGTCTCCCAAAGTTTCAGAATCGGCGTAGAGCATGTTCCGAAGGACTTCGGTGGTCATAACCACCACAGGAGCTTCGCCATTGATGGTGGTGTCGCCCGTCAGCAGACCAACGTTTGCCGCACCGTATTTCGCGGCCAGTTCCGAGTACTTCTGGTTGCTCAATGCCTTGATGGGAGTGGTGTAAAAGGCTTTGAGTCCCCGTTCCAACGCCAAATAGATCGCAAACTCGCCAACGATCGTCTTTCCGGCGCCGGTGGGAGCTGCTACAAGGACGCCGCGGCCCTCCTGAAGCGACCTGCACGCTTCGCGTTGGAAGTCGTCCAGTTCGAAGTCCAGGGAGCGGGCAAACGCTCCAAGGTAAGTTTTTGACTCAGCCGCCCGCTGGGCTGCCGCCTGGTAACGGTCTGATGGAGATGAAGACCCGGAAATGGAGGACATGCATCAAGCCTAGTGGGCCAAGGTCTAGAGATTCTCCAGATCCGAGGCCGGGGTTGCGATGTCTGCCGTGGCTTCAGTCTCAGCGGCGCGCTTGATGGCCCTGCGCTCACGGCGCCTGTCATTCAATACGCAAATACCGATTGCCGCGAAGAACAGGATCAGCATGGGGGCAGCAAGATAGAACATGCTCATAGCGTCGGCCCCCGGAGCGGCCATCGCAGCGAACAGGCACACCAGGAAAATAGTGATTCGCCAACTCTTGATGAGTTGCTTGCCCTTGATGATTCCAGCAAGGTTCAACCCCACCAGGACCACGGGTATAAGGAAGGCGATACCAAAGGCCAGCAGGAGCCGGAGGACAAAGGCCAAATAAATTTCAGCACTGATGAAGTTTGAACCGCCCACCGGGGTGAAATCGGTCAGCACCCGCACGGCGTTGGGGAGCACAAGCCACGCAAGCAGCACACCACCGATGAACAGCGGTACCGCAGCTGCCACGAAGGACAGCGCAAGACGCCGCTCCTTCTTGTGGAGTCCGGGGACAATGAAGGCCCACAGCTGGTAGATCCAGACAGGGCTGGAAAGGATGACGCCGAGGAAGACCGAAACCTGGACCATGAGGTCGAAGGAACTGGCCACGCCATCAAAGTTCAGTGTGGCAGCGCGTCCCTCCTTTTCGTTGAGGTCCTTGATCGGCTTGATCAATGCTTCCAGGAGGGGCTGGTAGACGATGAAGCCCACCACTGTTCCCACTATGACGCCGATTGCAGCCTTGAAGAGCCGGTTGCGCAGCTCCTTGAGGTGATCCAGGAGCGCCATCCGGGCTTCGGGGTTGGCTTTGCGCCCCTTCGTTTCTACCACTTCTCTTTAGACGCGGTTGGAGGGCGGTACGTCAGTTTCGCCGTTGTTCTTGGCCTTGACGTCCGGGTGGCCTACAACCTTGCCTTCGACGGCGTCGGAAGCGTCCTGGGAGTCTTTTGCCTCCGTGGAACCATCCTTCTTCATCTCCCGGACTTCAGACTTGAAAATACGCATCGACTGCCCGATGCTGCGCGCCATGGACGGCAGCTTCGGCGCTGCAAAGAGCACCAGGGCGAGAACGATGATGATGATGAGATGCCAGCCTTCGAGCCTCATATGGGGAGGTCCTTTCCTTTTGGATACATCCTACGTCTATCTGAATTCAATGTCGTGCAGGGACTGCGGCTGACCCCGCTCGGCTTTGCGCTTGACGCGCCGTTGACGACGAACTTCCTGACGGAAGGCTTTGGCCGTCAGGTAATCATGACGCATCTGCTCCGGGGAGGCAAAAATTGCGGACCCCGGTTCGGGACGCGGTTCCGCTGCTTCAACGTCGGAGGTTTCCGGGGCAGGGGAAAGATTGCTGAAACGTTTACCCGCGGCACCCAACTCGTGAACAGTTGACATGAATTTTCTGTACAAGCGGTAACCCAGTGTCAGGTGAAGGAGCAACGAAAGGGCTATAAGCGCGATCCACAACAGGATCCAGAACCACCAAGGCATTTGAGTAGTCTAGCCAGCCTTGGTGCCCGACGGTGAGTCGTACTGAGCCAGGGCGGCGTCGATCCACTTCCGGGTTTCCTCCCGCACGGACAGCGGTTCGAGAATCCGGACCGCGCCGCCATGCTGGGATACAAACATGGGCAGCCACCCTGCGTCGCCAAACCTCACCTCGGCGAGCAGACCGCCGTCGGGCAGTTGTGCGGTTCTTTCGGCGTAGTAGTCATCGGCAAGGCCGGCACCTTGGCGGGTCAGTTGGAGGGTCACCAGGACGTCGTCGTCACCGGGCGTGAACAACCGGGCCGGGAAGTCCTGCCCGGCAGTTGCAGCCACGGAGACAGCCCGGCCATTGGCCTCCAGGGCTTCCACCCTGTCCAACCGGAAGTTTCTGATGCCGGCCTTGCTGTGGCAGTAGGCCTCGAAGTACCAGGTATTGTCCAGGGAGTAGAGCCTCAGGGGGTCGACGTCGCGCTCGGTCACTTCGTCGCGTTGCAGCGAGAAGTAGCTGAGCCGCAGCTGCCTGCCTTCCCTGATTGCTTGGGTTATCGCGGCAAAGGCTTGTGATTGCTCTGGCGCCACGGATTGGCCGGATACGGAGCCGGCCAGTCTCGCTGCCTGCCCCGCAGCACCTGTCAGCTTGATGGTGACTGACTCCAGCGCACTGGCTGACTCGTCCTGGGGCATGCCTGCCAAGGCAGGCAGGTCTCCCAGCATGGCCAGTCCGGTCAGCAACGCTGCGGCTTCGTCTTCACTGAAACGCACGGGACGATTCAGATCCAGGTGTTCGGAAATGTACACGTGATCGTTTTCCCATTGGATGTCCAGAAGATCGTCCGGATACCCCTCGGGCAGGCCGGAGCAGATCAGGATCTTCAGGTCATCGATCAACGCCTTGCGGCTGATGCCAAAGTGATCAGCGACCTGTTGGATATGCAGGCCCTGATGGTGGACCAGGAACGGCACCAGTTGCAGCATGCGGGCAAGTTGATCTTCGGACGTGCGCTTCCGTGCCCGGGGCGTACGGCCCGCTTCACGAAATTCAACAGGCACTGGCGGAGCGTCATCAAAGTCTGCGGCAGCTTGGAGGCGGCGGACGACGGCGGAGCGCAGTTCGGCGGGTCCCTCCACCTTGAGGTGGGGGCCATAGGATGCCAGCTCTTCTGCCAGTTGCTCCGGATCCCTAAAATCCACCACTATGCGGTCACGGTCACTGTGCTCCGGGGACCCTTCGGCGGGAGCAGACCTCTTGCGCAGGGCAAGCAACCTGTTCTTTTCGACATCCAAGGTGGCTTGCCGGATAGGGAGCTCGTTGAGTTCGTCCAGCTCAGCCCGGGCGTCGAAGCCTTCCGGGGGGTGGAAGGTGCTGGTGGCAACCACGCTAACTGCGGTGGTCATCCGCGAGAGCCTGAAGAGCCTCTTGGCTCCCCTCCCCCGGTCCAGGCCCACGAGGTACCACTGGCCGAAGCGGCTGCCCAAGCCCCAAGGATCCACTTCCCGGACTTCCTCCAGCCCCGTGCTGACCGCAAGGTAGCCGAAGCGGACCGGGTGCTTGCCGTGCATGGCCGCAACGACGTCGTCGAAGGCTTGTCCAGCGGGTTTGATCCGTGGCTGAACTCCAGCAGGGAGATCCACGTCCGTGAAGCCTCCTGCGGCCTGCAGCTTGCGGACGGCGTTGGCCGCTGCCGTTCCCAGCGCGGCCCGTTCCCACAGCTGTGCAGCAAGCAAGAGCACGGTGCTCTCCGCAGGCGTCAGGTTCACATCAGGTAGCCGGTTGGAGTCCTTGCCGATGCGGTAACGCGCAGAGGCGGGGTCGTCCGCGCCGAAGTTTCGCGGATCCATCAAAGTCTCGATCTCGAAGCCAAACTGTTTGAGATCCACTTTGTCGCGCTCGAACATCCGTCCAAAGGCGACGTCATTCTCAGCTGAATCGTGGTACACCTTTTCACGCAGCACGGCACGTGGAAGGCCAACTTTGGTGTTGAGCAAAGCAAGGAGAAGGTTCAGGAGGCGTTCAGTGCGGGATGCGGACACCCTTGCTACGTTACTAAAAACCAGCCGGAAAGCAGCAAGGCGCGTCACCGCCCGGCAAAACCGGAAGGTAACGCGCCCTGCGAAAAACCGATAAGTCCTAGCGGACAGCCACGAGGTCGACGACGAAAATCAAGGCCTCGTTGGGCTTGATGGCTCCACCGGCGCCACGTGAGCCGTAGGCAAGTTCCGAGGGGATCTCCAAGCGACGGCGGCCGCCGACCTTCATGCCGAGCAGGCCCTGGTCCCAGCCCTGAATGACCTGGCCGACGCCCACGCGGAAGTCAAGAGGAGCGCCGCGGCCCCAGGAAGCGTCAAATTCTTCTCCCGTGGACCAGGCAACGCCCACGTAGTGAGTGGACACGGTGTCCCCTGCCTTGGCTTCGGGACCAGTGCCCTCGATCAGGTCAGTGATGACGAGGTCTGTGGGGACGTCGCCTTCCGGGAAGTCGATTTCGGGCTTGGTGCGGTCAAAGTCGCGCTGACCAAATGACATGGTTGCTCCTTAGGTTATGGGGGCGGAGAGAGATTTCAGGAACCAGCTTAGCCAGAACCCGCGCGGGGTTTTACTTCTTAGCGGTGATCTCAACGACGAACACCAGCGGGCCCGCAGGCTTGCCCTGGGCAGCAGCGCTTGCACCGTACGCAAGATCAGTGGGAATCGTCAGGAGAACCTTGGAGCCGACCTTCTGGCCTGTAAGTCCAAGCGTCCAGCCCTTGATGACCTGGTTCAAGCCGAACGTAGCGGCCTCGCCCCGATCATAGCTGGAGTCAAACTTGGTGCTGTCTTCCCAGCGCCAGCCAGTGTAGTTGGCATCGATCGTGTCAGTGTCTTTCAGTTCCTCACCCGTACCCTCGGAGAGGACCTTAACAGAAAGGCCTGCCGGGGCATCAGTCTTGGGAATTTCCACCGAGGGTGCGCCCTTGTCATCGAAGGTCACCTTGGGAAGTTTGCCGTCCTTGTCCAGCTGATCGGTCTCCTCCTTGCTGAGAAGACCAGGCGCGTTCTTGGCTGAGGCAATCTTGAAGACCACCAGCTGGGAGGAGGCAGGCGCCGAAGCAGAGGAGTTGCCCGGAGCAGCGATGGCTACATGACTGCCCACTTTGGCGCCGATGATGGCGTCAAAGATGAGTTCATTGCCGCTTTTCATCTGTTCGGAAAGTTCGATCGCCTGGGGCCCCTTGGCGTAACCGTCCTCAAGTGTCTTGCCATCGGTACCATCGACCGCGATGAACACCAGTTCAGCGATTTGACCCATCTTGACCGGCTCGCCGTCACCTTCTTTGACCACCTTGACGGTGGGTCCAGTCACGGCCAGAGGCTTGGAGAATTCAATGCCGGGCGCTTTGTCATTGCCGTTGTCCGTGATCTTTAGGGAGTCGAGCTTGGAGACGTCACCTACTGACTTGCTGGTGGGCTCAGTAGACGGGGTGTCTCCACCTCCGCACGCGGTCATGAGCAACAGGGCGGGCAGGAGAATTGCTAGGAGTCGGCGCACAAAAAGACACTTTCGTCGGGGCAAAGGGACACTCGGAAAGGCGCATAGCGTATCCAAGTAGGGTGTATCTCGGTAAGAGACCACTATCCAGAGTAGCCCGTGAAGCTGGGAGTCAGCTTACAAAGCCCTTTAGCCCATGGAATCCAGGAGGGCATCTACCCGCTCATCAACGTTCCGGAACGGATCTTTGCACAAGATGGTTTGGTGTGCGCGATCGTTCAGTTTCAGGTGCACCCAGTCCACCGTGTAGTCGCGGCCCAGCTCCTGTGCTCGTCGCACAAAATCTCCCCGCAGTTTCGCGCGCGTTGTCTGTGGTGGAGCGTCCACGGCATCTTTGACATCGGTTTCGGTGACCAGCCTGCGTGCTGCACCACGGGCCTGCAGCAGGAAAAAGATGCCGCGTTGCCGTGAGATGTCATGGTAGGTGAGGTCCAGCTGGGCAATGCGCGGTGAGTCGAGGCTGAGGTCGTGCCGCCGCATGTAACCGTCCATGAGCTTCTTTTTGATGGCCCAGTCCACTTCGGTATCAATGGTGCTGGTATCGCCGCTTTCAATGGCGTTCAAGGTTCGCTCCCACAAGTCCAGGATGAGTGGAACGTGGGCGTTGTGGGCACCATTGGCGGCTACGAACTCGGTGACCTTATTGAGGTACTCGCGCTGGATATCCAACGCAGTCAGCTGCCGGCCGTTGGCCAAGCGGACCAAGGCCCGGCCGCTGAGGTCGTGGGAGATTTCGCGGATGCTGCGGATGGGATTCTCCATGCGCATGTCGCGCATGATGACGCCCGCCTCGATCATGCGAAGGATGAGGTCCACCGTTCCGACCTTCAGCAAAGCCGAGGTTTCGGACATATTGGAGTCCCCCACAATCACATGCAGGCGACGGTAAAACTCGGCATCTGCGTGAGGCTCATCGCGGGTGTTGATAATGGGCCTGGACCTGGTGGTGGCGGAGGACACGCCTTCCCAGATGTGGTCGGCGCGCTGGGAGAAAGCGAACGTGGCACCGTGGGGTGTCTTTAGTACCTTGCCGGCCCCGGCTATCAATTGACGTGTAACCAGGAAAGGAATCAATATTTCGGCAAGGCGGGAGAACTCCCCGCGCCGCGGTATGAGGTAGTTCTCATGGCTGCCGTAGGAATTGCCCGCAGAATCGGTGTTGTTCTTGAAGAGGTACACAGTTCCGTTGAAACCCTCCGCGGCGAGCCTTGCCTGAGCCTCATCCACGAGGTCGTCAAGGATCAGTTCACCGGCCCTGTCATGGGCGATCAGCTGTGCGAGGTCGTCACACTCTGCGGTGGCATACTCCGGGTGCGACCCCACATCAAGGTAAAGCCGTGAACCGTTGGTAAGGAAAACGTTGGAGGACCTGCCCCAACTGACCACCTTGCGAAAGAGGTACCGTGCAACTTCCTCGGGGGCCAAAGGGCGGGAATCAGGGCTGGAATAGGAAATTCCGAACTCCGTTTCGATGCCAAATATCCGCTTATCCATCTCAGCTCTCCTCTGTGAGCAACCGGGTCATGTCTTCCGGCAACAGCCGCCTGAACGCCCTGCGTGATCCGCGATTGCTTTCGGAAGCGCGGTACAGCACGGCAGCTTCGACGGCGGTGGCGGGCAGCTCGTCGATTTCCTTGTTGGTGGCCAGGGCACGCAGAGCCAGTCGCATGGCCCCCGCCAAGGTGAGTTCCGGCTCCCACTCCCCGCTGACGACGTCGGAAATCTGGTCAGCGAGTCCGCCCATCACCACGAACCCGTTTTCATCGGCGATTGATCCATCGAAGGTCAAACGGTAGAGGTGGTCCTCCTCCCGGGTGAGACCAACCTCGGCCACCGCCAATTCCACCTCAAACGGTTTTTGCTCGGCGGTAAACACCGCTCCGAGGCTCTGAGCGTAGACACTTGCCAGGCCGCGGGCAGTCACGTCCTCACGGTCGTAGGAGTAGCCGCGGACGTCTGCATAGCGGACTCCTGCTTGCCTGAGGCTTTCAAATTCGTTGTACTTGCCCACCGCAGCGAAGGCGATTTTGTCGTAGATTTCACCGATTTTGTGAAGCGAAGGTGAAGGGTTTTCGGCGATCAGCGCGATGCCATCGGAGCAGCTGATGACCACAACAGAGCGCCCACGCGCTATGCCCTTCCGTGCGAAGTCCGCACGGTCCTTCATTAACTGCTCGGGAGAGACGTAGAACTGCTGTGTCATATCAGGCCTCCCGTCCGGCGGCAGCCCGCGATTCAACAATTGCGCCAGCAATTGCGGCCAGATCCCGTTCAGGGACCCGCCGGTTGCCGGATCGATCGACGGTATAAACCACCGGCCACAATTGGCGGACGGGGTCGGGCCCGCCAGTGGCGGAGTCGTCATCTGCGGCGTCATAGAGTGCCTCAACAGCTACTGCTACGGCGTTTTCCGCAGACAAATTAGGCTTCCAGAGCTTCTTGAGCGCGCCGCGGGCGAACACGGAACCGGAACCGACGGAGTGATGCTCCTGTTCTTCGTACCGGCCGCCTGTGACGTCGTAGGAGAACAAACGGCCCACACCGGAGCTGTGGTCGAAGCCTGCAAACAAGGGAACGACTGCCATCCCCTGCATCGCCATGGGCAGGTTTCCGCGGATCATGGCGCCCAGGCGGTTAGCCTTGCCGACCAGGCTGAGGAGCGTGCCCTCGATCTTTTCGTAATGCTCCAGCTCAACCTGGAAGAGCCGCGTGATGTCAATTGCCAGGCCGGCCGTACCAGCTATGCCGAGGACTGAATACTCGTCCGCCGGAAACACTTTCTCGATGTGGCGGCTGGCGATGATGTTGCCCATGGTCGCGCGCCGGTCCCCCGCCATCAGCACTCCACCTGCGTACGTCAAGGCAACGATGGTGGTGGCGTGCGGGGACGACGGCACCATGCCGGCGGGTAACGATTGATTAAAGGGAAGGAGTTCGGGACGCGAGCGTTGAAGATGCTCCGTGAAAGAAGACGTTGCCTGGGTGGCCAGGGGGCCGGTTGATGGGTCCTGCATTGCTGCACTCCTTCGACTCTGCATTCCGATGCCCGGCGGCCTTACGCCGACCGGGCAGTACATCCTCTGGCGGGTCCGCCTACTGTCCGCCCTTTTGGACAAACGCCCTGACGAACTCTTCGGCGTTGGATTCCAAAACGCCGTCAATTTCGTCGAGAAGGTCATCCACTCCTTGCGTCGCGTCCGAGGCCTGTGCCTCCGGTGCTGCCGGGGGCGCTTCGGGTGCGTCCACTTCGGTCTCGGTTTCCCGCGACTGCGGTTGTTGCTGCTCCTGTGCTGCCATTTTCTTTCTCCCTACTGTCAGTCCCCTGTTGACGGAGACTTCCTACTGCCATAGTGCCACGCCGACCGATGCTGCGGACGGCTTTAACCAACGGCGAATAATCCTGTGGCGGGCATCCATCAGCTCCTGGCCGGTGGCGGCGTCTGACCCAACAATTCGGCCAGGAAAGAAGCAGCATCCGGGTGACGGTCAAAGAGGGCGCCGGTCAAAGCCCGGGTTCCCCTCAAAGGCTCCCGGGTAGGCACCCGCTGCAGTTTCCCCAGCCCCGGAACATCAAAAATCACCGAGTCCCAACTGGCGCCTACAACATCTTTTCCGAATCTGGAGACGCACCGCCCGCGGAAATAAGCGCGGGTGTCCGACGGCGGTTCGGTCACCGCCCGGGTGATGTCGCCTTCGTCCACGACGCGCATCATCCGGTTCCTGGAGAGCAGCCTGTAGTAGAGGCCCTTCTCAGGCCGGATATCAGACCATTGAAGATCCACCAAGCCGAGCCTGGCGTCGTCCCATGCCAACCCGTCGCGGTTTCGGTAGCCCTCGAGTAGTGACTTCTTGGCCACCCACTCGACTGTCGAGGCAGCGGCATCAGGATCAATCCCCAGCGTTGTCAGCGTGGACTCCCACTGGGACAGGACCTGGTGCGTGTGGCCATCTCCGGTGACGGAATCCGCCACCCCTGTCTCTTGGGCCAGCTTGGAAGCTGCCTCGAAATACATCCACTGCAGATCGAGGGCTGTTACCCGCCTTCCGTCGAGGAGCCTGACGGTTGTGGCCAGCGTGGTGTCGTGGCTGACGGCTTGGAGCGCCTGGACGGGTTCGTGAACCTCGATCCTGGGAGCCTGCCCCGCTTCAATGAGGCTAAGAACCATGGCCGTGGTGCCAAACTTCAAAAAGTTGGAGGCCTGGCTGAGGTTTGCGTCCCCAATGATCACATGGAGGCGACGGTACTTGTCCGCTGTCGCGTGGGGCTCGTCCCTGGTATTGATGATGGGCCGGCGGATGGTTGTCTCCAGTCCCACTTCTGCTTCGAAGAAGTCTGCCCGCTGGCTGATCTGGTAACCGGGCGTGGAGCTATCCTGCCCCAGCCCCACCCGGCCCGCGCCACAGATGACCTGGCGGGAGACGAAGAAAGGCGTGAGCCCGCGGATGATGTCCCCGAAGGGCACCGAGCGTGGCATGAGGTAGTTCTCATGCGAGCCATAGGACACGGACTTGTTGTCAGTGTTGTTCTTGTACAGGTTGATCGCCGGGAGCGAGGCGTCGGCAGCTACCTTCCGTACCGTGGCCAGGGCCACCAGATCCCCGGCGGCGTCCCATGCCACGGCGTCGCGTGGGTTGGTGACCTCCGGACTGGAGTATTCAGGATGCGCGTGGTCCACGTAAAGGCGTGCACCATTGCCGAGGACCATGTTCATCAACAGTGAACCGGACTCGTCTGCGCCGTCCAGCTCCAGCTCCTGGCGGCCATAAGCCAAGGCGACCGCTTCGGCGTCGAGCACTGGCGGTTGATCCGTCAGTTGGCTGGGATCCGCCGCTGCCCTGTCCACGGTCCAACCGCGGGCGTCGTGCAGCGGTTCCTCATCCGTGTAGTCCCACCGGGTCTCAGCCCCGCCAGCCGCCCGTTGCCGGGTCACGGTCGCGTAGGCCTGAATGATCCGGGCGGACATCATGGTGGCGTTGGCCCCCGGAGCTGACGGCGCATGGATCCCATATTCAGTTTCCGAGCCCATGACGCGCATGGCGCCGCCTGCGGGAAGCTTCTCTGCGGGTGAACCTTCGGGCCTTGCTGTCACAGGTACTGACCCGTGTTGGCAGTGGTTTCGATGGACTTGCCAGGCTCCTGGCCTGCCTTGCCCTGGACGATGGTCCTAATGTAGGTGATCCTTTCGCCCTTCTTACCGGAAATCCTTGCCCAGTCATCCGGGTTGGTGGTGTTGGGCATGTCCTCATGCTCACGGAATTCATCCACCACGGCGCGGAGCAAGTGATCGATCCGAAGACCCTTCTGCTGTGAGGTCAGCAAGTCCTTGATGGCGTATTTCTTGGCACGGTCCACCACGTTTTGCACCACCGCGCCGGAGTTGAAGTCCTTGAAGTACAGCATCTCCGTATCTCCGTTGGCGTACGTCACCTCAAGGTACTCATTGGACTTCTCAGTGGAGTACATGGCCTCCACTGTGCGCTGGACCATGGCATCCACCGTGGCCTGCACATCGCCGCCGTACTCGGCCAAATCCTGGGGGTGGAAGGGCAGGTCAGTGGTGATGTACTTTGCGAAGATGTCGGCTGCAGCTTCGGCGTCGGGCCGTTGGATCTTGACCTTCACGTCGAGGCGACCTGGACGCAGGATGGCAGGATCAATCATGTCCTCACGGTTGGAGGCACCTATGACGATGACGTTGTCCAAACGCTCCACGCCGTCGATCTCACTGAGCAGCTGAGGCACGATGGTGGTCTCAACGTCCGAAGAAACGCCGGTGCCGCGGGTGCGGAACAGCGAGTCCATCTCGTCGAAAAAGACCACCACGGGGCTGCCATCTGAAGCCTTCTCGCGGGCACGGGAGAAGATCAAGCGGATGTGACGCTCAGTCTCCCCCACATACTTGTCCAGGAGTTCTGGACCTTTGATGTTGAGGAAGTAGCTCTTGAGATCGGTATTGCCGGCCCGCTCTGCTGCCCTGGCGGCAAGGGAATTCGCTACTGCCTTGGCGATCAGGGTTTTGCCGCATCCTGGAGGGCCATAGAGCAAAATGCCCTTAGGCGCTTTGAGCCCATGCTCGCGGTAGAGGTCCGGATGGAGGAACGGCAACTCCACGGCGTCCCGGATCTGCTCGATCTGCGGGCCAAGGCCACCGATATCCTGGTAGGTGATGTCCGGAACTTCTTCAAGGACGAGGTTCTCTACCTCGGCGCGCGGTACCTTCTCCAACGCGTAGCCCGTCCGTGAATCCAGTGACAAGGCGTCGCCCACCTTCAGGTGAAGGCCTTGGAGCGCCCCGGACAACCGGACCACCCGCTCTTCATCGGCGCGGCCAACCACCAGTGCGCGGTCCTTGCCAAGCATTTCCTTGAGCGTGACCAGTTCGCCGGCGCGTTCGTAGCCGAGGCCTGCCACTACCAGCAGCGCTTCGTTAAGCAGGACTTCCTGCCCCACGGCAAGCTGGTTGAGGTTCACGAGCGGGCTGACACCTACACGCATCTTGCGCCCGGCATTGAAGATGTCCACAGACTCTTCGGTAGCTGCCTGCCCTGAACTGCCTGGGGCGGGCTGCTTCCGCGGGTTGATCTGCACCACGGTCCCAAAGCTGTAAGGAGGTTGACCCTCCTGCTCCAAGGCGCCCTTCAAGCGCAGAATCTCAGCCTTGGCTGTTTCCAGCATGCTGACGAGTTTGCTGTTGTTCTGGGTCGCGGCTGCCAACTGGCGGTCGATGTGGCGAAGCTTGTCCCGAAGGATATTGATTTGCCGTTCGGCAACCGTCAGTTCACCCGAGGTTTCCGGCGGTTGAACGGCGCCGAACCTCCGGCCTGCCGTAGTCTCCGCTTCGCCGTTTGCATCGTCCGGCGTCGGCCGTCCAAGGTCGTTGTTTGACGTATCCACGATTCATCAGCCCCTTCCTGCGCTTAACAAGACCTTAGTCCCGAAAAGCTCAGGGCGCCGGGTGACATTCGGAATGCGAACCCTATTGTGACCTTTGTCAGTTTGTGACTGGAGGGTCATCCTGAACATTGGTCCCTGCGATTGCGTCACGTGCTGCGCGCCGAAGTTTCTTGTCAGACACGGAGCGCTCCCCCACCGCTGCAGGGGTCCACGCGTTGAGGTCCTCTTCGCTGAACTCCGTCTTGGATGGACGGCGCTTCACGGAAATTCCGGTGACACCGTCAGCAAGACGGCGTGTGACCAGCAGGAATCCGGTGTGGGCGACCATGCGGTGATCCGGACGGACCGCGAGGCCCTCGAGGTGCCAACCACGAACCATCGATTCCCAGGCATCCGGTTCGGTGAAGCGGCCGTCTGCGCGGATTGCTTCGGCGGTGCGGGACAGCTGGGTGACGGTGGCGACATAGTTGATCCAAACCCCGCCCGGTGCCAGGACAGTGGCTACCGCGTCCAAGCACTCCCAGGGTGCGAGCATGTCCAGGACAACCCTGTCCACGGAGCCCGGAGCTTCGGCTTTAATGACCTCTTCCTGGAAATCGCCCAAGGAGATCTGCCATGCGGGATGGGGGCCGCCAAAGATGGTTTCTACGTTTCCCCGCGCGATGTCCGCGAACTCCTCGCGGCGCTCGAAGGAATGGAGATAGCCCCCGTCCCCGACTGCGCGCAACAAGGAAATGGACAGAGCGCCCGAACCCACACCGGCTTCGACAACCCGCGCGCCGGGGAAGATGTCCGCCATGGTGACAATCTGGGCGGCATCCTTGGGGTAAACCACAGCAGCGCCCCGGGGCATGGACAGCACGAAGTCAGAGAGCAGCGGACGCAACGTCTGGTACTGCTGACCGACGTTGTTGCTGACCACGGAACCATCAACTTTTCCGATGATTTCATCGTGGTTCAGGAAACCGCGGTGGGTGTGGAAAGCGCCGCCTACTTCCAGTGTGATGGTGTTCATCCGGCCACGCTCGTCCGTGAGCTGGACCCGCTCGCCCACACGGAAAGGCCCGCGGCGTCGTGCAGCGCCCGTCGGCTGTACAGCCGAGCCGATGGCTGACTGGTCAGTGCCTGTGCTTGCTGCGGGGGCGGCGGTTTCGCTGCTCATGTGGTGTTCCTCGCTCCTGTACGGCTGGGCCGCGGTGTGTGACCGGCTGGTGGGCGCCAAAAAAATCGATGGGTCTCTTTTGTGTAACCGCCGGCATGTAACTCTACCGGCAACGCAGTCAGGAGCGCCCGCTCCTGCGTGCTTCCTTACCTGTTATGGCAGTCACTACTGCTTGCTGCCGAAGCAGCCCGGTGACGATTCCATTGTGGTCCACCACAGCGTATTCGCCGCCGTCCAGGCGAGCCAGGTACTGGATCAATTCCTGGCCCTTCGACCATTCCGGGACGTAAGCCCCGGCGGCCAGGGCATGAGCCACGGCGGTGACCGGCGTCGTCGTCGCATGTGCGGCCGGTACAGCGAGCGTTGCACCGAAATCCACCACACCCTGTGGCTTGCCGTCAGGACCGCAAATCACGACGGCGGGACTTCCGGTCGGTGAAATGTCCAGGACGTCAGCCACGGATGCCGAGTTCGGCACACCTACTGCTGGCTCAGCGAGGCCGGCAGCACTGACCAGGTAGAGGCGGCTGCGGAGCTTGGCGTGGTGGATGGAGCTGGAGGCGCCCATCCAGAGGAAACCGCAGACAAGCACGGTGACGGTGGTGTACGTCAGATCCGGCCATTGCCCCCTCAGGAAAGGGACCACGATGAACCAGATAACAAGTGCCACCACAATGATCCGGCCGGACCATCCTGCTGCAATGGTGCCCTTGTCCTGGCTGCCCGTAGCTTTCCAGACCGCAGATTCAACCAATCGACCCCCGTCCAGCGGCATCCCCGGGAGAATGTTGAAGATTCCAATCAGCAGATTGGCCATCACCACTATGTCTGTCAGCGTCCCGGCAACTCCCTTGAACTGGGCAACGGAGTCGATCGAGAACATCACTGCGGCTACCACGAAGTTGGATGCCGGGCCGGCCAACGCCACAACCACGGAACGCCCCGGAGAGGCGGTGAAGTTCTCGAACTGTGTGTGGCCGCCCCAAAGGTTGATGACGATTTTCTCGGTGGGCCAGTGGAAGACTTTCGCACTGAGGGCATGGGCTAGTTCATGGATAAGAACTGATAACGCCAGGAGTAACGCGACCGCCAACCCAACGAGGTAAGCCCAGTTGCCCAGTCCTGGTATGAAATCCATGATGAACGGACCGTAGAAGACCACGGTGATGGCTGCTATGACAAACCACGAGTACGCGAGGTAGACGGGCACGCCGGCAATCTTCCCCAGAGGGATGCCGTCACGTTTTTTGCTTTGCGAATGGTGCGGTGTGGACGGGCTGGTCACCTAGCTGGCCCCTTCAAGCAAGTTCGCTGCTGCGAAACGGTCAGCTACCAGCTCTTGCAGATCGGGAGCGGCACGGCCAACCAACGTGGGCCACATGATCATTCGTGGATCTTCCGGCAGGGGCACCTGATGGGGAATTCCCACAGTAATCACCCCCGAAGCAATGGCTGCCGTTGCGCCTGGGATGGAATCTTCGAGCGCGACGCAGTGGTGGATGCTCACGGAGGGGTCGTCCAGCTTGAGCCGTTCAACTGCCGTGAGATAGGCCTCCGGGTGCGGTTTTCCGTGGGTGACAGTATCGCCGGTGACCATGAACTCGAAGTAGGGCTTGGGTAGGCTTTCCACCACCACACCGGCCAGGGGCCCTTCGGACATGGTCACCAGTGCGCAGCGAATGCCTGCCTCGTGGAGTTCATCCAGCAGCTCGCGGGCGCCTGGCCGCCAGGGAACCTCTTTGCGGACCTGGGCGATCACTTGTGCACTCAAGGTGTCTACGATTTCGCGGGCCTCCAACCTGACGCCTGCGGCCTGCAGGACGGCTGCCGAGTGCAGTAAGGACTGTCCCACCAACTGCATGGCCTGCTGGTGGGACCAGGTCCCGCCGTGGGACTCCACCAGCGCACGCTCGGCCGCTATCCAATAGGGTTCGGTGTCCACGAGTGTGCCATCCATATCCCAGAGCACGGCTTTGAGGAGGGGCTGGCTGGGTGAGGAATGCATGGTTTCCAGTCTACGTGGAACCAAGCGCGCGGCCGTCCGCGGGTTGCGCTGTGGGCGAATCGCGGACACGCTTCGGGGTGAAATGCCATGCATCCACAAGGGTCTTGGACGTAGGGTGAGTGGATGAACAGTGTGGACGGGACCCCCGAAGGACAGGACATCACCGCGGAGCCCGAGCGTTTCCTCAAGGAACCCGCGGACGGCCGGCGTGTCACCGTAATGCTTGCCGCGTTTGAGGGCTGGAACGATGCCGGTGAGGCCGCCAGCGATGCTCTGCACTACTTGAACAAGCTCTGGGACGGCAAGAAGGTGGCCACCGTGGACGCCGAGGAGTACTACGACTTCCAGTTCACGCGGCCCACGGTGCGCCGGACGTCCTCAGGCGCCCGAAAGGTGAAATGGCCGTCAACCCGGATTTACAAGGCTGAAGTTCCGGACAGCAACGTGGATGTGGTCCTGGTTCTCGGCACCGAACCCTCATACCGCTGGCGTGCTTACACCACAGAATTGCTGGTCCATGCGGAAGCGCTCAAAGTGGACTCCGTGATTTTGGTGGGCGCACTGCTGGCCGATGTCCCCCACAGCCGTCCGATTCCGGTGAGTACTACCACCGAGGACAGTTCACTGCGGGAGCGCCTGAACCTGGAGGCATCCCAATACGAGGGACCAGTGGGCATTGTGGGTGTGCTCGCAGAGTTTGCAATGCTGGCAGGGCTGCCCACAGTCTCATTGTGGGCAGCAGTACCTCATTATGTCGCCCAGCCGCCCTCCCCCAAAGCACAGCTGGCCATTCTGCACAGGATCGAGGACCTCCTCCAAGTTCCTTTGGACAGCCAGCCATTGGCTGAAGAATCTGAGGCATGGGAACGCGGAGTAGACGAGCTTGCAACAGAAGACCCTGAGATTGCCGCCTATGTGCGGCAGCTGGAAGAAGCGAAAGATACAGCTGACCTGCCGGAGGCCTCAGGCGAATCCATTGCCCGTGAATTCGAGCGGTACCTGAAACGGCGCGGTAAAGAACGTCCCTAAGAGGACAAACCCCTCAAACAAGCAACGGCCCTGGCATGATGCCAGGGCCGTTGTTGGTTTCTCTTGGGAGTCGCTTAGAGCTCAACCCCGAGCAGAGCATCAATGGCGTCAGCAACAAGGGCGGCATCCGTAGCCGAGCTGACCGCGTCGGCGCGAATCGCTTCCCCTGCCCAATGGTCGACGACGGCGATGGCACCCGGGGCGTTGAGGTCGTTGGCCAGTTCACCACGCATGGCCGCTGTCAAGGCCGCAGCAGATCCAGCAGGGGCGTGATCCACGGCTATGCGCCACCGCTTGAGACGGTCTTTGGCTTCTGCAAACCCGGCATCGGTCCATGACCAGTCGGAGCGGTAGTGATGGGCCAGGATTGCCAGACGTATTGCCGCGGGTTCCTCACCGGCAGCGCGAAGTTTTGAGACAAGAACCAGGTTGCCTTTGGACTTGCTCATCTTCTCTCCGTCCAGCCCCACCATTCCGGCATGCGCATAATGGCGCGCAAGCGGAACTCCGGAGAGTGAATAAGCATGGCCGGCGCCCATTTCATGGTGCGGGAACACCAAGTCGGAGCCGCCACCCTGAACGGTGAAGGGTGCAGGAAGATACTTTTGCGCGATCACCGTACATTCGATGTGCCAGCCGGGACGGCCGTCGCCGAGGGTGGCGCCGGGCCAGCTCGGCTCGCCCTCACGGGCAACCCGCCACAGCAAAGGATCCAAGGCGTGGCGTTTGCCCGCCCGGGCCGGGTCTCCACCGCGTTCAGCGAACAATTCCAGCATGTCCTTCTCACCCAGGCCGGAAACATCGCCCAGCGTCCAGGCGTCTGTGGCGTCTGAGCGCTTGCCGGCGGTCTCGACGTCGTAGTAAACATCGCCGTCGGGCTCTCCTTCGGAGCCGGCAACCCGGTAGGCAACGCCGTCGGCGATCAGTTGCTCAATGGCCGGAACAATGTCCGGGATGGCCTCCACAGCGCCGATGTAGTGGTTCGGCGCGAGGACGTTCAAGGCGTCCATATCTGTCTGGAACAGCTCGATTTGGCTCTGGGCCAAGTCACGCCAATCCACTCCGGTAGCTGTAGCCCGCTCCAAGAGGGGGTCATCAATATCCGTGACGTTTTGGACGTAGGAGACCCGGACGCCGGAATCGCGCCAAGCGCGGTTCAGGAGATCAAACGCCACATAACTGGCTGCGTGTCCCATATGAGTCGCGTCATACGGGGTGATACCGCAGACATACATCGACTGCTCCGGCTGCTTCTCAACGTCCACCACCCGCCCAAGGGCTGTGTCATACAGCCGTAGTTGCGGCAGGCTGCCGGGCAGCTCAGGTACAGGGCGGGAGGTCCACGATTTCACGACTTAACCTTAGTGCTAGGCGCTGATCACGCCGAAACCGAGGAGGACATACAAGGCCAGACCCAGGAGGATCCGGTACCAAACGAACAGGCGGTAGCTGCGGGTGGAGACGAATTTCAGGAACCAGCCGATGATGATGTAACCCACCACGAAGGCGATGACCGTGGCCAGCGCAGTCTCCGGGAGGCCGTAGGGCCCGCCCAAGCCTTCGTTTGAAACCGTTTTGTAGAGCTGGTACAGGCCACTGCCGAACACTGCCGGTATGGCCAGGAGGAAGGAGTACCTGGCGGCGGCTTCACGGGTGTACCCCATCAGGAGGCCGGCGGTGATGGTGCCGCCCGAGCGTGACACGCCGGGGATCAAGGCCATCGCTTGGGCGAAGCCGTAAAGAATGCCGTGCTTATAGCTCAGTTGGGTGAGATCCCTCTCCTGCCGGCCAATGGCATCGGCTACAGCAAGGATCATGCCGAACACGATCAGCATGGTGGCCACAATCCACATGCTGCGCAGCACTGACTCGATCTGGTCCTGGAACAACAGGCCGAGGATGATGATCGGCAGGCTGCCGATGATCACCAGCCAGCCCATTCGGGCATCCGGGTTGTTCCGCTCTACCTTCCCTGTGAGGGAGCCGAACCAGGCCCGGACGATCCTTACGATGTCGCGCCAGAAGTAGACAATCACGGCGGTTTCAGTTCCCAGCTGCGTAATCGCCGTGAAGGCAGCGCCGGGGTCTGAGGCATTGGGAAGGAACGAGCCGACAATCCGCAGGTGTGCGCTCGAGGAAATCGGGAGGAATTCGGTGAGGCCCTGCACCAGGCCCAGCAAGGCTGCTTCTATCCAGTTCACGTGAATAGACCCTACGTCATGAAGTCCTCTAACTCCCCGTAAGCTAACTGCTATGCAGCAGCGTTATGTCGGAAACAGCGGATTCCGTGTGTCCTCATTGTCCCTCGGAACCATGTCCTGGGCACAGGAGACCGACGAACAGGACGCTGCTGAACTCCTCCACGCATTCGTTGCCGGGGGCGGCACCGTGGTGGACACAGCAGCGTCCTACGCGCAAGGGCGGGCAGAAGCCATGTTGGGATCCATGCTGGGCGATGTAGTGGCCCGGTCCGAGATTGTGATCTCCACCAAAGCCGGCGTGTCGTCAGCAGACTCCAGGCGAAGCGTCAACGCATCGCGGGGTGCACTGCTGTCCGCCCTTGATGCCAGCCTGGCCAGGCTGGGCACTGATTACATTGATATCTGGTTCGCTCACGAGTGGGATCCGAATGTACCACTGGACGAAACTCTCTCTGCCTTGGAACTAGCCCAGCGAAGCGGACGTGCCCGCTACGTTGGGATATCCAACTACAACAGCTGGCAGACAGCCAAGGCAGCGGCCGTGGCCGGTTTTACCCTGGTGGCAAACCAGTCCGAATACTCCCTCGTCCAACGCAAAGCCGAGGAAGAGCTCATCCCTGCCGTGGAAGACGCCGGACTGGGTCTGATGGCCTGGGCGCCTTTGGGCCGTGGTGTGCTGTCCGGTAAATATCGTGGACAAATACCTGCCGATTCCCGTGCCGCACAAAGCCGCCTTGCCGGTTACATTGAGCCCTATCTGGAATCGCGGGCGTCGCGCGTGGTTGAAGCAGTGGCGATGGCAGCCCGCGGACTGGGCCGCACTCCCCTGGACGTGTCCCTCAGCTGGTTGCTCGCCCGGCCGGGGGTAGCCACCGCAATCGTTGGCCCCAGGAACGCTGTTCAGCTCAAGGAACTGCTGGACGCGCAACTGACGGTTCTGCCGGCTGAGATTGCCCGCGCCCTGGAGGACGTTTCAGCAGCGTAGCTGGGTCTACTGGCGGTCCAGAATGTCCAGCAAGTAGCTTCCATAGCCGCTTTTTGCGAGCTTTGCAGCCTGCTGGCGGAGTCCGTCGTCGCTCAGGTATCCCATGCGCCAAGCCACCTCTTCGGGAGCCCCGATCTTCAAACCCTGCCGGTTCTCCGTGGTCCGGACGTAGTTTGAAGCGTCATTGAGGTCGCTGAAGGTGCCGGTGTCCAGCCAGGCAGTGCCCCGTGGAAACTTCTGCACATGCAAGCGGCCAAGTTCCATGTATTTCCGGTTGATATCCGTGATCTCCAGTTCCCCGCGCGGCGACGGTTGCAGGTCTTTCGCCATGGCAACAACGTTGTTGTCATAAAAGTAGAGCCCTGGAACGGCATAGTTGCTTTTGGGGACTGCGGGCTTTTCTTCAATGGAGACGGCCATTCCATGATCGTCGAACTCCACCACGCCGTACGCGGACGGATCCTTGACCCAGTAGCCGAAGATCGCACCGCCGTGGACGTCGGTGTAGTGCCTCAGCTGGTTGCCCATGCCGGGTCCATTGAAGATGTTGTCACCCAGGATCAGCGCCACGTTGCCGTTTCCGATGTGGTCCTCGCCCAGGATGAACGCCTGGGCAAGGCCGTCCGGGGTGGGCTGCTCTGCGTAGCTGAGATTGATGCCGAACTGTGAACCATCTCCGAGGAGCCGCTGGAACTGCGCGGCATCGCCGGGCGTGGTGATGACAAGAATGTCGCGAATTCCCGCCAGCATCAGCGTGCACAGAGGATAATAGATCATCGGCTTGTCGAACACCGGAACCAGCTGCTTACTGATTCCGAGCGTGATGGGATGAAGCCTTGAACCCGTTCCACCTGCAAGAACAATTCCTCGCAAACCTGCCGTCCTCACCTGTGCCCAGTATTGCCGCTGGCGGTTACTCTAGGGCCATGCAGAGAATCCTTGTCACCGGCGGGGCCGGATTCATCGGATGCAACTTTGTCCACTACATCATGGAGCACACCGGGCTTCATGTCACGGTATTGGACAAACTGACGTATGCCGGGAACATCGAATCTCTCTCCGGGCTGCCGCCGGAGCGCTTCACCTTCGTCAAGGGAGACATTTGCGATGCAGTGTTGGTTGACAAGCTGACGGAATCCGTTGAAGCGGTGGTGCATTTCGCAGCAGAGTCCCATAACGACAATTCGCTGCAGGATCCCCGACCCTTTCTTGATACAAATCTTACGGGAACGTTCACCATGATCGAAGCCGCACGAACGCACGGCACGCGATTCCATCACATTTCCACCGATGAGGTCTATGGCGACTTGGCGCTGGACGATCCCCACCGCTTTACGGAGAATTCCGTGTATCGGCCAACGAGTCCCTATTCGGCAACGAAAGCCGGCTCGGATATGTTGGTGCGCGCGTGGGTGCGCTCATTCGGCCTCAAAGCAACCATTAGCAATTGCTCCAACAATTACGGCCCGTACCAGCACGTGGAGAAATTCATACCGCGGCAGATAACCAACATCCTGGACGGGAACCGGCCACATCTTTACGGCAGCGGGCGGAATATTCGTGACTGGATCCACGTGGAAGACCATTCCTCCGCAGTCTTGGCAATTTTGGAGGGCGGACGCGTGGGCGAAACCTATTTGATAGGCGCAGACGGCGAAAGGTCCAACCGGGAGGTGGTTGAGATGCTGCTCTCCCTCGCAGGACGGCCGCGCGAAGCATATGACCTGGTCACGGACAGGCCAGGTCATGATCTGCGGTACGCCATCGATTCGGGCAAACTTCGGCGTGAGCTCGGTTGGGCGCCCCGCTATTCGGACTTCGACGCCGGACTGGCTGACACCGTCCAGTGGTACAAGGACAACGAACAGTGGTGGAGACCGCAGAAAGCGGCCACGGAATCCAAGTACGCAGGTCAAGGGCACTAAGGCGTGGAACAGGGACGCCAGCTACGTTCACGGGCCACGCCCATCCCCGGACTGCTGCTGTTTGAGCTTCCTGTTCATGGGGATGGCAGAGGATGGTTCAAAGAGAACTGGCACCGGGGCAAGATGCTTGATGCCGGGTTGCCGGACTTTGGCCCGGTGCAGAACAACATCTCCTTCAACGCAGTTCGTGGAACGGTTCGCGGTATCCATGCGGAGCCTTGGGACAAGTTCGTTTCACTGGCCTCCGGACGGATCTTCGGCGCGTGGGTGGACTTGCGGGAGGGGCCAACGTTCGGGAGGCTGTTCACCGCAGAACTGACCCCCGGCGAGGCCATCTACGTCCCCCGCGGCGTGGGCAACGCATTCCAGACCCTGGAGGACGACACCGCCTACACGTACCTGGTCAACGACCATTGGAGCACGGAGGCACAGAAGGACTACACGTTCCTTAACCTCGCCGACGAGGATGTGGCAGTTCCCTGGCCGATCCCCTTGGATCATTGCGTAATCTCCGCGCCGGACCAGAAGCACCCACGGCTGGCAAACGTCGTGCCAGTGCCCAGGCGGCGCACTCTGGTCCTTGGAGCGGACGGCCAGTTGGGCACTGGCCTTCGGAGTGCCTTCGCGGGTGACTCCACAGTGGAGTTCGCGGGCCGCGCGCGGTTCGACATCACCTCCGAGGACTCCTATCGGGCTGTGAACTGGCGCGAATATTCCGCCATCATCAACGCCGCCGCGTTCACCGCGGTAGATGTCGCCGAAACACCGGAAGGCCGGGCTGCTGCCTGGAGCATCAACGCCGCCGCCGTTTCCCGCTTGGCGCGTACCGCCGTCGAGCATTCACTAACTCTTGTCCACATCTCCAGTGACTACGTTTTCGACGGCACAGCAGAGGTTCACCTCGAGGATGAGCTTCCAGCTCCCCTGGGGGTCTACGGCCAAAGCAAGGCTGCCGGCGACCTCGCGGCGGGCATCGCGCCAAGGCATTACATCGTCAGGACTAGTTGGGTAGTGGGCAGCGGCAGGAACTTTGTTCGAACCATGGCGGCGTTGGCCGCGAAGGGTGCCTCGCCAACGGTGGTGAATGACCAATGGGGGCGATTGAGTTTCGCGTCCGACATCGCAGCGGGCATTCGTCACCTGCTCCTCAACAAAGCCCCGTACGGGACGTACAACCTCAGCAACGGTGGCAACCCCCAGACCTGGTTTGAGCTGGCCCGCGATGTCTACCGCCTTGTGGGCGCCGATCCGAATCTGGTGCGTCCGATCGGCACCGCCGACTACGCAGGACCCCACACTGCTCCAAGGCCGCGCAGCAGCGTCCTGGATTTGTCCGGTATCCGCGCGACCGGATTCGATCCACCCCCGGCAGCACAGCGTCTGGCCGAGTACATCAAAGGCCTGGAACTCTAGCGGAGTCCTGCGAAACGTCCTAAAGTAGCCGTACGGCAGCCTCTTGCAGGAGGCCGGGAGACAACTCAAATAAACATGTTGACACGGCGGCACTGGTCCGCCACCGACGATCCAGGCAGTGCAGCAGCCTCGGATCGTCGGCCACATGGTGATGCCTTGAGTTGGAGCCGAGAATGCTGCTACCGAAAATCATGCCCGTGGGAGATCTCCTCCACAGGGCAGTCCCCCACTTTTACCCGCGTCGCGGCGTCCCCGCCGGCGTACCCCAGGGCGAGGACCACCACAGTGTGGCCGCTTCCGCAGAGACGGTGGCTAAGGCTCCTTGGGTGAATCTGGGCGGGGTCCCGGTCAAGCTCATGGAGGCTGAGGGCGCGCTTCGGGAAATTTTGGATCGCGCCGGCTCCCCCGATGCTCCCCCTCTGGGCGTCTGCTCCGCAAACCTGGACCATATCCGACACTTCGGAACCGGAAGCCGCTGGATAGGCACTTTGGACCCGCCCGCACCTGTTGAATGGTTAACCCTGATTGACGGCGCCCCCCTGGCCACCCAGGCTCGGCGCCTGACGTCAAAGACATGGCCCCGGCTTGCCGGCAGCGACCTCATTCACCCCTTCCTGGCAGGAGCAGCGGCACGCGGCTTGCGCCTGGGTTTCCTGGGAGGTTCGGAAGAGACCCAAAAACTGATCGCAAGCAAGTTCGCAACCGAGCGGCCTGAGCTGAAGGTAGTTGGTTGGTGGGCTCCCGCCAGGTCCACGCTGGGAGACGCAGCAGCCTCCCGCAGGCTCGCCCGGGAGATACGGGCGGCATCGCCCGATGTCCTGATTGTTTGCTTGGGAAAACCCCGACAGGAACTGTGGATAGCCGAGTACGGTCACCTGACCGGCGCCAAGGTCCTGCTGGCATTCGGTGCCGTGGTCGATTTCCTGGCGGGGAACGTCCGGCGGGCTCCCTCCTGGGCCAGTTCGCACAGCCTTGAGTGGGCATGGCGCCTGATGCTGGAGCCACGCCGCTTGGCACGCCGCTATTTGGTGGAGGGGCCGGAGGCATACGTGAAGTTGCGGACCGCCAGCAGTTCCGACGTCGAGCCAAGAAAGCTGCTTTCCAGCGCCGCATACGCTGTCCCGGAACCCGTGCCCAGCCGGGCTCCGGGATCGTTCGTCCCGGCCACCGAAGCGGCCGACGTCGCCGTCGTGGTTGTCACCTACAACAACGCTGACGACGTCGGGCCGCTGGTGGCGAGCCTGCGCAAGGAAGCAGCCGATGTTTCCATCAAAGTGGTAGTGGCGGACAACTCCCCGGATGAGAGCACGCTGCGTGAGCTCGCACACCACCCCGACATCACAGCAGTGCGAACGGGCGGAAACCTCGGCTATGCGGGCGGAATCAACGCTGCGTTCTCTGTTGCAGGGGAAGCAGGAAGCTACCTCATCCTGAACCCGGACCTCCGCGTGGAACCAGGCGCGGTGGCCGCCATGCTCCAGCGGATGGATGAGCAGGGAGCCGGCATGGTGGTACCGGTCCTGTTGGACGATGACGGAAGCATCTACCCGTCGCTACGCCGTGAACCGGGCGTTCTGCGAGCGCTGGGTGATGCTGCTTTGGGTAGCCATGCGAAGGGCAGGCCGGGTTGGTTGTCGGAGATGGACTTTGACACTGAGAGCTATTTGCACGGGCACCGGGTTGATTGGGCCACGGGTGCGGCTCTGCTGATTAGCTCTGCGGCGTCGGAGGCGGTGGGTGCTTGGGATGAGCAGTTCTTTTTGTATTCGGAGGAGACGGACTATTGCCATCGGGTGAGGTCGGCGGGTTTCTCCATTTGGTTCGAACCCGCTGCCCGGATGTGGCATGAACGTGGTGGTTCGGGGTCATCTCCGCAGTTGACTGCTTTGATGTCGGTCAACAGGGTGCGGTATGCAGAGAAGTATCTTGGACGTGGGCGGGCGTTGGCATTCCGTGGTGCTGTGTTGGCTGCGGAAATTGCGCGGTTGAACAAAGCCGGGCATCGGGATGCTGCATTGGCGGTCCTTATGCAGCGGCGTTGGGAGAGGCTCCCGCACGCGACGCGGACCACGACGGCAGCCACGCCATGACTGTTACCCATCCTTCCGGTGCGGTGATCATCCCGGCGCATAATGAGGCCGGTGTTATCAGCAGGACGCTTGAGGCGTTGAGCGAGGTCATCGCGTGGGGCACAGTTGATGTGGTGGTGGCATGTAACGGGTGTAAGGATGCCACGGAGGCTATCGCGTCGAGGTACGGGGGTGTTCAGGTGCTTCACGTGCCGGAGGCTTCCAAGACTGCGGCGTTGAACGCTGCCGATCAGGCAACGCAGCGATGGCCGCGCGTGTACCTGGATGCCGATATTGAAGTCAGTGCCCCTGCGCTTCATGCAGTTTTTGTTGCTTTGGAGGATGGGACTTTGCTGGCTGCCCGTCCGGCTTTTCGCTATGACACCGAGGGCGCTTCGGTATTGGTGCGCTCGTATTACCGTGCCCGTTCCCGTATACCGGGCAATGCCGAGGCGCTTTGGGGTGCGGGTGCTTATGGGTTGAGTTTCACCGGGCATGAGCGGCTGGGGTCTTTTCCCCCTCTTACTGGTGATGACTACTATGTGGATCGGCTCTTCTCTGCCCATGAGAAGGCGGTGTTGGCTACGGTTCCTGTGGTGGTGCGGACGCCCCGGACGTGCAAGGCGTTGATGTCTGTTCTTAGGCGCACGTATCGGGGCAATGCGGAGCAGGATCTCGTATCCGGCGGTGCCTCCACGGCGAGGACTGTACGGCAGTTGCTTGCCTCCGTCAGGGGGCCGCTGAGCGTTTTTGATGCCGCCGTTTACGTCGTGTTCGCCGGTGCGGGCCGCCGTCGTGCGCTGTTTGGCCCTCAGGCGCTGCCTGGTTGGGAGCGGGACGACACCAGCCGTTAGTCAGAAGCCGCAGCTGCCCCCGCCTTCAATGCTGTAAAGGTGGACGGCGTTGCCGTCGGCGAAAGTGTCGGTGAAGGTTCCGGCCACTATGGGGATGGTGCGGTTTTCGTCGATGACGACGGCGGTGCTGCCGCCGCATTTCAGCGTGAAGGTCGCTGCGCCGCCGGTGTTCTTGTTCGCTCCCGCGAAGATGTAGACGTGGCCGTTGTGGAGTTTGGTGGCGAGGTCTACCGGGCCGGTGACTGTGGTGGCGCCGTCAAGGAAGGGGGCGTTGAGGACGGGTGCGAGGTCTGTGATTTGCTTGTTCACGGAAGTGAGTGTGGGCACTATGTCTTTGCCGCAGTCCCTAATGACGTGTTGGGTGACGCATGGGCCGCCGAAATTGTGGTTGAAATAGATGATTCCCCGGGCGCCGTGGATGAGGCTGCTCCAGACTGCGGCCTTGAGTTCAGGGCCGGTGATTGTTGTGGTGTTGGGGACATCGCCTGAAGGATGGCCATTCTCTACGAACGCCCACACAGGAATTCTGGTGGCGGGGTCCTGCAGATTCCGTAGCCTGTCGATGGTCCAGCCATAGTTGGCAGCTAGTCGGCATTCCTCTCGCGTCAGGTCTCTTGCATAGCCAACAATGGCACCTCCTTCGCCTTTGCCGCAGATGTTGGGATCGGTGAACCAGTAGTTATCCGCGGAGACCACATCCTGGACTCCCCTGATGAATCCGTGGGCTTCCTGGTCGGATTCCCAGAAGGTGACGCCTTTTCCGTAGTTGGAGTAAAGCAAGACGTTCTGTGGTGCGTATGCCCGCCGTTCCTTCTGTATGGTGTACCCGCATGGTGTGCCTTCGGGAAAACACGGTGCGCCGTCCCCTGGGTATCTGCCGGTCCATCGGGCGTCCCCCGGGCCTGCCCACATGTCCACTTCGTCGCTCAAGACGTAGCCCGCGGCAGCAGCGTGCCGAAAAGTTGGCAGCGCATACATGCCGGAGTCTTTGATCAACTGCACGTCGGAGTTCCCTGTCAGTTCAACGTAGGTGTTGATGCCGGCTGCCGAGTCCATGGCTGTGTTGCCTTTGTCCAGGACGCTTTCCAGCCACACCCCCAGAGGAAAGAAGGATGGGTCTGTTGGAAGGCTGTTGGCAAATTTCCCGTAGTAGTCCGGTCCTCCGTCCACGTCGCGCAGTGCCAGGGACGTTCCGGGCGCGGACCCGCTGCCGGGGGAACTTCCGGGAACCGGCAGGGCTGAGGGCGTGGGGGTCCGGCTTGATCCCACGACGGCGATCAGGCTGACGGCCGCGATTGCGAGCGCAGAACCGGCCCAGAGGCCAACTGTTTTGCCCTTCATTGTTTCCCTTTCCGGGAGTTGGTTCAGATCCGTGCTGCCATGATGCGGGCGCTCTTGGAGACGTCGTAGGATTCGCCAAGAGTTATCCGCGCCCGCTGTCCCATGGCTGCAGAGCGCGAGGGGTTGTGGAGGGTGTGCAGTATTGCCGCTGCCAGGGATGCGGGATTACCGGGATCGACCAAGGTGCCGGACTGTCCGGTAGCTATCAGGTCCGGGACGCCCCCGGCTGATGTGGCTACCACGGGAACCTCCATGGCCATGGCCTCCATGATGGCCACACCCAGTGGTTCCTGGTGGCTGGCCAAGGTGAAGATGTGTGCTCTTTGAAGTTCTTCCTTGACCCTGTGCTCCGGAACGGCACCGAGGAGCGTTACCCGCTGTGTGAGATCGAGTTCCTTGATGAGGTTTTCCATGGCTTGCCTGTAGCCCTTTCCTCCGATTTCGTCCTCGCCTGCGATGGTCAACTCGACGTCTATTCCGGTGTCTGTGATCAGACGGACCGCTGTGAGGAGTTCCTCGTGACCTTTGCTGGGGTTGAGCCGGGCACAGCAGAACAGCCGTGCAGGTCCTGCACCGTCCCACGGGACGTAAGGTGCGGTGCGTGTGAAGGCGGCCAGTTCCACCCCCATGGGGGCGACACTGACGTCCGCAGGCATGACGTCCTCAAGTTGCTGCAGGGTTTCACTCAGTAGCCGTTCGGTGATGACGAGGGAGAATTTGGCGTTGAGCCATTTCTGGTGCTGGTTTGGGCCGTAGTCGCTGAGGGGGCCATGGAGCGTCAGGCTGTAGGTGATGCCGGTGATCATATGGGCGAACAGGGCTACCTGGGCGGCGTGGGCGCAGGAATGGACATGTATGTGCTGCCACCCTCTGGTGCGCGCGTGCCGGGCCAGGGCGGCTCCTGCCCAGAGCAGTCCTGCCGTTTGCAGAACGTCGCGGGTCTGAGCCGGGGTCAGTGCGGGCTGCCGGTGGATGCCGGACGCTGCTACCAGCGTGTCAAGGTGGCGGAGTCCGGCCAAGGCCGTCTTGGCTGTGCCGCCGATGCCGGACAGGCCCGGTGGGACCAGGTAATGAATCTTAGGTAGTTGGTCCTGTGCCCAGGGAGGCACGGTCCCGGGCTGCTGTGGACGGCGGGTGGAAACTGGCTCCGGCTGGTGCCCGAGGTCGGTCAGTGCTTTGAGTTCACGCCAGAAGAAGCTGTGCGTCTGACCTGGGAATTCCGGCACCAGGTAACCAAATCTGGTCATTGCTGCATCGTCCCCAACCGTTAGCGGCTGTTGGTTGGTTGAACAGATGGTGTGGTGGTGGTTCTTCTATCTTCGTGGGGTTCAAGTGGGTGGATTGCCACCAGGGGCTCCGAAATCGGCAGAGCCTTGTCGTCGAAGGTTGGGTCCTTACCCGGCAGTACTAGCGTCGGGTTGCTTTCGGAGATCTTACGCAAGCTGCGCTTGCGGGGATCGTTTTTTGATTTACTCTCCCGATTCCTGGTGGTCTCCACCGCGCGCGCCAGCGAGACTGCGCCAAGTGTGAGAACCAGACCGGCAACCACCACGACGATGACGGACCTCAACCTGCTGGAGAACTGTTCTGTGGCTTTCTCTGGTGAAGCTACGACCAGTGCCGTGAACAGGTATCTATCAGAGGCGCCGTTGATCGCTTGGATGGTCCTTAGGTCTTGCTCCAGGCGCTCCCCCAGCGCCTTGGCGGTGCTGATTGCCTGGGCCTTGTCATCTGAGATTCCGGAGATGTCGATGAGGAAGGCGTCCGAGGGCCGTTCTACCTTGTAGTCCGTGCTGAGCCCTTGTTCTGCAAGGAAATCGCCCGTAGCAACATCGTTCAGACGGGTCACAGCTACCTGCGCTACGAGGGAAGTGTCGGCAGAGCGCAGGTAGGGGTTGTCAGTGTTGAGCAAGCCCAGGGCAGGATCCTTTTCGATCTGTTCCGCCGTTGGTACCTGTGGGGCGACTATGGCGTAGGTGGTGCGGGCTTCGTATGTTCTGGGGGCGTAGGAAAACATGTAGACCGCCGCCACCGCCGTCAGCAACAGGACGGGGAGTACGAAGATTTTGTAACGCCACAGGGTTTTGATGACGGCTACGGGGTCCATGATCTCTCCTTGGGGAGTAGTTTCTTCGTGTTAAGCGGCGGCCGCGTTCGGCCCTCTGTTGCAGCAGGATCTTTTTGATGTTCGAGCTCCCGCCGCACCATGTTCCACGTTCCTCCGGACAGCCCGACGATGAAGGGATAGGCGAGCGCGAAGACCGGGAATGACATGGAGTCGAACGTCAGGGAGCAGATGGCGGCAACGATTCCGGCAGCGGCGACGGCGCCCGCGAAGCATCGAAATGCGGGAAGGCGGGAAGCACGGGCGGCGAGGAGGGCGGATATGCCTGGGAACGTCAGGTAGGCGATCATGCCCACCAGACCCACCAGACCGATGGTGACTGTTGCGTTCAGATATTGGTTGTCGAGGATGTGTATGGCGTTGGTTGGCATGTAGTTTCCCGGACCTACGCCGAAGAACGGATGTTCATCCACCATTGCCGCCACCCGGGGGTAGTTGTTGGTTCGCGTGGTAATGGACGGGTCGCTTTCTCCCGCTGTCAACGATGCTCCCAGAGTGCCCACCAGGCCAGGGACGCCGAGAAACAAGACGGCTACGATCACGGGGGCCGCAACGAAAGCCCAACGCCTGGCAACCCGGGGCAGGAAAGGCAGGAAAACAGCCATACCGGCCAGCAGGCCGAGGATCCCTGAGCGCGAGACTGTTGAGGCGATGGCGAAAACCAAGAGTGCTGTGATGGTCCAATGCACCCATTTCCGGCCCTTTTGATCGTACAGGCTCCGCCATATGGACAGCGGAAGAAGCATTGCGCAGACAACGGCCATCTCGATTGAATGGAAGGTGCTCCCCGAGACACGCATCAACGACCCACGTATCTGGAATGTTGTGTTTCCCCCGTTGTTGGTGAACCCGGGCATCGCCATTTGCAGGAACTGCATGGGATCAACGCGGAAGAAGAATTGAACAGCCGCCACGAGACAGCAAAATGCCGCGCCAGCCAACAGGGCCCGCGTCAAGGCCATGGCTGTGTTCAGCGTCCTTACGGCTTCCGCAGTCACCAGAATGATTCCTGCACTGGCCAGCAGGAGGATCAGCCATCTGTCAGCTGCAGCGCGTGCAGGGCTTTCGCTTCCTCCCGTGTAGCCGGAGTACATGGCCGCATAGGAGGCACATGTTCCCACCCAGAGGAGAACCAAGCCCATGCGGCCGGGATGGCGGGTGTCCAGGGGGTTGGTCAGGCCAAAAAGGACAGAGCACAGCCAAACCGCCAGAAGAAGCAACGCAATCATCAGCGGCAACGTCCCTACAGCTCCCAGCGGTTTGAGCACCATATTGGAGGGAAAGAAGAAGATGGCGAAAGCGGCAAATTTAATCAACAACGGCACGTGTGCGCGGGGGGATAGTCCGCTGACGTTGAGATCATCCAGCCCCGCGGGCGCCGGCGCGGGCTGGAGATTCATGCGATTCCTGGAGATCCTCATAACAACCCCGGACTTCCGGGCTCGTTGGCGCAGGCCAATTCAATAACCCTGGCAAAGTTCTCCCGTGACACTGACCAGTCCAGACGCCCCCGTTGCGCAATGGCCGCCGCGCGTGCGTCTATGTTGGGGGCTTCCACTGCTTGTGCAAGAGCCTCGGCCATCCGGCCGGGGGTTGCCGGAGCCCACACGACGTCGGGGTCCCTCATCACCTGTTCCGAGAACGTCGATTCATTGATGACGGGAACATTGCCGGCAGCCATCAACTCTTCGGGGACAAGGGAGATGTTGGTGTAGGAGATCGCAAGTCCGGCGATGGTGCGGTTGTACAGTCTGTTCAATTCGGCAGGGCTTAGATTGCCGTGGTTGTTCACAGGGATGGACCATCCTGTGATCCTGTCCCCGTATACGTGGATCTCCTGCTCCGGGTGCAAGGAGTGGAACTGCTCCAAGGCCAGCTTGGCCAGGAGGTACCCGCGTCGATCCACAGCACGCTTCGCGTAATAGACCACCCCCTGGCGGGGCGCCTGACGTTCTCCGGCGTCCAACAGTCGGTACGTTGCGGTGTCACAGGCGAAGGGCACCGTCGCGGCGGGTTCCTGGCCTATTTCCGCTTTCATGACGGGGGTGATCATTTCTCCGAGGGCGATGTTGGTGAACCCCAGGCGATAACTGTTCTCAGCGAGCCAATACAACGTTCCCCGGGGGTAGAAGTAGGGCTCGTAGTCCTGGATGAAGTAGAAACCATGCACGTCCGGTCCCCGACGGGTCGCGGCCGCATATGCGGTTGGCCACGAACTTGCGACCACCGCGTCCAAACCGTCGAAACCTTCGGCAACACTTCTGATGCCGGCATCAACGTCCGGCCAGTATTGCCGGATGACGGAGGCGTGACGGGAAACGTCGTCGCTGTTTCGATCGTAGAGATACAGTGTGCAGCGGTGGCCGCGGTCAACCAGGCCCTGGACCATGCGGAAGAAAGTGGTGTGTCCGCCCGAGCCAGGTCCCGGAGGCGTGCACACCCACCCGACGTCAAGGCTGCCCGTTCTGGGACGTGGCTTGTCCACAGTGCCTCGCCTTGCCGCCTCCATAATGTCTTCAGGACGAAGGGGTAGCACAGGCTCATCCAATGCCAGGTTTTCAAGGGCTTTGGCGGCTGTCCTTTGCAGCACCTTCTTAGTGACCGAACGCCAGCCATGCTCTCTGGCGTGGGTAAGAACGCGGCGGTAAATGCTTCTCACTGGAGATCACCCCGTTCGGACCCGAGCGAGGAGTCAAGGTACGACCGCAGCGCACGCCTGCGCACGTCCAGCGGTATCCCGGCCTTGGCGGAGAGCATCACCACATTCTTGTTTTGGGTTGCCCCGCTGAGGAGGCGTTCGATTTCTGCCTGGCTCAGGGGTACCTCGGCGGTGTGGACAATCCCCAGCATTTCGCTGACGGCCGGGACCGTTCCGCCGGAGACTTCATCTACGTAGAGGCCATACAACATCATTTCGGAAAAATGCAGTTGTGCTCCCACTGCTGTGGGCCAGTCCCTACCCGTGACATTTTGGATGTGCTGAAGCATGTTTCTCACTACAGCGGGCTCCCATAGGCACGGCCAGCAAATGTAGTCCGCCAAGTCGGAGGCCGGTGGGGGCGCAAGGCCAAGGAGCCGGCGTGCCGTTACATGCCAGAGTCTGTGCCCTGGAAGGGTGTGATCAACGGCACCGGGAGCGCGGTACAGAGTCACTCGACCGTCCTTGCGGAATGTATCGAGGGTTGTCTCGCGTATAAGGATGCTGTCGGAGTCCAGAAGCAACGCCCCGTCAACATTAAGCCTCGCAACTACTGCCAGTTTGATGATTTGTTGGACGATCCAGCCGCGGATCGGCGGCCAGGGGCGGGCGGAATTGATCCATACATTGACTCCCGGGAGCCTGGTGAAAGACCGCGGAAGAAATTCCCGGGCACCGTGCACCTCTGTCCTGGGCCCGCCAAGGCCGGCGAAAGCATGGAGGTCATGATCCGGCACGATGATGTGGTGAGTGACGCCGGGCGCAGTCATCTCAAGGACGGATCGGTTCAGGTCCAAGCACAACTCCCGGTCAGGCAAATAGCTCGGGGTAACCACTGCCAGATCGGCACCTGGAACCGGGCCTGGACCCATGATCGGCAGGTTCGGAATCATGGCCGACCCTCCATCGCTGGCGTGTTCCCGGGCAGGGGTTGGCCTTTACGGAGCAGGCCACGCACTGTCCGCAGGAGTACTTTGCCCTGCCGGAACGTCAGCAGGGCATAAGCGGATCCGCCCAAGCAGCATCCCAACACGAGTGCCATCACAGGGTCCGTGATGCTGAACGTGGCGATCCGGGCCAAGAATCCCGCAACCATCGCCGCCGCAAGAGGGGCAATACTTCCACGCAACAACTCCCCGGCGCGGACGCCCAGCACTGACGCAAGAACCATGACGTACGTAGGTATGACAATCAGGCAGGCAACAGCCGCGTGGGCCACGCCGGCACCGGCAATCCCCCACCACCGGATACTGAAATACAGCGCGGGTGTGAGGGCAACAAGCCACACCACCTGGACCCAAAAGAGCCATACAGTCCTCCCTGCACCCACGCTCAAGTCGGCAAAGAGTTCCACAAGAATCCGTGCGGCCCCAAAAACGCCGAGGGTCGCCAGCGCGATGCCTGCAGGCGCCCACGTTTGTCCGTAGGCTGTGACCATCAGCGGCTCTGCAAGTGCGATGATCATCGCCGAGATAGGGAACGCGCAATACGAGACCCCCGCAACAAACCGCCCCGCCAATTCCCCAAGGGTGCCCTCGGCGAACAGCCTGCCGAAAGTGGGCACCGCGGTGGCACGGATGACTGCCGTGATCACCGAGCTCGGAAGACCGGCCAAATTGAAGGCCAACAGATAAAGACCCAGGGCGGCCGGGTCCAACATTCGGCCAATGAGGAGGTAATCCATGTTGAGGGTCACAAACACCACCAGGTTGGCCATGGCCAACGGCATGCCCAGGCGCAGGACCTCCTTGGCCACCGCGCGGTCAAAGCCGGGGGCATACCTCCTTGGCGTGATGACCCAATACCCAACCATGGCGAAGAACTGGCCGCCCACCCTGGACCAGGCCAGCGCCATGGCCCCCCACCCATCCAGCGCCATGGGAACAACGAGCACCAGCACTACCGCCACACTGCCAACGTCAACGACAACCCGCGGCTTCTGCAGGAACTCACGCCACACCATGGTGGACGGAACAGCACCAATACCTTGGAACAGGATGGTCAAAGAGAGTACCTGGATCACTGGAGTCGCCGCGGGGTCGTCAAAAGCTGCAGCCAAAGCTGGAGCCAGGAGCACGGCTCCGGCAGTCATCACTGCGCTGGTCACCAAAGAAATGGAGAAAACAGTTGGTCCGATCCTGTCCGGATCCCCGTTGCCCCTGGCCAACGCCGCTGTAGCACCCAGCTCTGCCATGTTCGTGGCGATGGTTTGCACCACAATAGCCACGGCCAGGGCACCGAAATGCTCGGGCGCAATCATCCGGGCCACGATGATGGTGGTGGCGAATTGGACGATCCTGCCGAGGGCCATGTTGACCCCGCCCCACAGCGTGGCGCTCGCGGACCGGGCGCCCAGAGTGCGGTCCGCACCGCTACCGGTCGTCATGAAATTCCTGTCATGGCCCACAAACGCCAGCGGATGCGCTCAAGCTGGCTCCGGACAAACTCGGCAGCACTCGTTGCCGGCCGTGGCCGACCGCCACGTGAGACACGTGTGATCCTGGCCTGAAGCGCGTTCGCCCTATGGACATTCCCCGGGACATCCTGCAGACACTCAATGAACTTACGCAACTCAATGGCAGTTTCCAGCGAGCCGCCACGGATGACTTCCCTTGCCCCCAAATGCGAGGCTTCCTTGCTGAGCGCACCCTTGGCCCGCCGCAACTGGCGAACCCGCTTTTCTGACGTAATCGGAAAACGGACATCTTCAAGAACCCGGAAGGCCTCAAGCCGATGCTGGAGGTCCACCGCCGCCGCAGCGAACTCCGTTTGGTGCATGTTGTTCCCATGAACCCGGTAGAAAGCCTGCACCGGCCCGTTGACCCGCCCAACATCCCAGGAAGCAGCCGCACGCAACCAATACTCCAAGTCCCCCGAATGTGGCAGCGAGGCACTGTAAGCGCCAACACTCAACACCGTCTCGGTCCGCATTACCACCTCGGGGGACAGAATGAAGTTCCGTCCGCGGGCACACGCAAGTGCGAGCCACCGGCTACCCTCCCACACCGTCCACGTGGTGCGCCCATGCAAGGCAACAGGCGGGGGCTGATCAACGAAGTCCTTCGGCAACCCATAAACCATCCCCACGTTCGGGTTGGCCTCCATCAAA
This sequence comes from Paenarthrobacter sp. TYUT067, assembly GCF_023656375.1. Lineage (NCBI taxonomy): Bacteria > Bacillati > Actinomycetota > Actinomycetes > Micrococcales > Micrococcaceae > Paenarthrobacter > Paenarthrobacter sp. TYUT067. The sequence goes on along the minus strand of NZ_JAMOIT010000006.1, from coordinate 137,901 downwards.
GCCACAGCACGCCCCAGTGCACCGGGAGCGATCACATCATCGGCCGAAAGCAGCGTCACGTAACGGCCCCGGGCCCTGGAAAGTCCGTCGTTGTAAGTGGCAATATGCCCTTGGTTCTGCCCATGATGGACCACCGAAACCCGGGGATCCGCTGCGGCAAGCCCCCACGCGATCGCTGCGCTGCCATCCGTGGACGCGTCATCGACCACGATGACGTCCACTTCCACCATCTCCTGCGACAACGCACTATTGACAGCCTCCGGCAGATACCGCCCGTAGTTGTAGCAGGGAATCACCACCGTCACCGTCGGCCGGTTCACCAGGGGCCTGGGCCGCATCACTTTCATTTCACGCCCTCCAGCTCAGGAGAATTACCCCGCCGAATCACCCGGGCCGGCACACCCGCCCAGGTTTCATCCTCAGGAACATCGGCAAGGACAGCGGCCCCCATGCCGATGGTCGCTTTCGCCCCAATGCTCAGGCGCTCGCGGACACTGGCGTTCATTCCGAGGTATGCCGCCCTGCCGATGTGGACGTTTCCTCCGAGCGAGACGCCGGAGGCCAACGTGGCATAGTCGCCGATCACGTCGTCGTGGGTGAAGGTAACCCCCGGCATGGCAACAACATGGTTGCCGATGGTCACGGACGCCGTCATGCTCACGTGGGCGAGGATGATGCTTCCCCGGCCAATCACGCAGCCCTCGGGAACATGCACCGACGGATCTATCGCCGTGGCATAGCGGTCTTCAGCCAAGCCCAAAGCACGGAGCCTCAGCACGACGCTTTCCCGGCCGCTCCCCGTTCCAATGCAAATCAGCAGCAATGCGTGGGGGTAATTCATGGCCTCACGGATCGGACCGAGCACGTGGGCGCCGTCCACGACGCGGCCCAGCTTGTCCTCGTCGTCGTCCAGGATCCCTACGACGTCGAACGGCCCGCTGCTGCGGACCATGGCAAGCACCTCCCGGGCGAGGCCGCTTGCAGCAATGAGAAGTAGCTCGCTCATGGCTGTCCCGCCGCGCGCAGTACGGAGTCGATGACCCTAACTTGGTCGTGCAGTGCAAGTTCGTGGTAAAGCGGGAGGATCAGGGTGTGGTCGGACAACCATTCAGTGACTCCCAGTTCAGCGGCACCTGTATCGGCGCCTGCATAGGCAGGTTGCCGGTGCGCGGCCATGATCCCGCGACGGGCAGATATCCCGTCCGAGGCCAAATGTGCCATCAGAACCTCGCGTCCGACGGGGAAGGCCGGGCCCACCTCAAGCCAGCACGACTGGAAGTTGCTCATGCCGTACTCCGGATCGCTCACCAGGCGGAGACCTTCCACGCCGGCAAAGGCTTGGGCGTAGGTCGCTGCGAGTTCGCGGCGACGCCGGACAACCGCTTCGAGGCGGCTGAGTTGGACGATTCCGACGGCGGCCTGAAGATCGGTCATGCGGTAGTTGAACCCGATTTCGAGGTACTCCTCCGGGGCGGCGAGGAGGCTGGCGTGCCGGTCGGCGGCGGAAACGCTCATTGCATGTTCACGAAGTCGCCGTGCCCTGTCACCGAAGTCCTGGCGCGCAGTGGTGAGCATGCCGCCCTCTCCGGTGGTGAGGATTTTCCGCGGGTGGAATGACCACGCTGACAGCTCCGCGGTGGAACCCACCGGTTGTCCGCGGTAGAGGGAGCCGATGGCGCACGCCGCGTCCTCCACCACAATGATTCCGAGAGGATCGCAGAGTGCCCGGATGGGTTCCAAGTCAACCGGGACTCCGCCCTGGTCAACGGCTATGACCGCTTTGGTGGCAGGAGTCAGTGCAGCTTTGATGGTCGCAGCGGTGACGCAGCCTGTATGAAGATCGACATCGGCAAAAACCGGCCTGGCGCCGACGTATGCAGCAGCATTGGCGGTAGCAATGAAGGAGAAGGACGGCACCACAACGTCGTCACCGGCTCCTACGCCGGCAACAACAAGGGCCAGGTGCAGTGCGGAGGTACAACTCGAGGTTGCGATGGCGAATCCGGCATGCTGGCCAGCTGCAAAAGCGTCCTCGAATTCCCGCACCTTGGGGCCTTGGGCTACCCAGCCGGAGGCGACGACTTCAGCAAGCGCCTGCGCCTCTGCCTCGCCCAGCCATGGCTTCATGACATCAATACGGCCCAGCTGGGTTTCGGAGATAGTCATCGCACACCCACTGCCGGAGCCGTGGGGCGGGCTACCGCGCGGCCTGCGGCGATCTCTTCCCGCAGCGGACGCCACCAGGAGACCAGCGAGCGCAGCCCGTCTTCCAACGCTATGGCGGCCTCGAAGCCCAGGTCCTCGCGTGCTGCCGTGACGTCTGCGAGGCGTCTGGCAACTCCGTTGACAGCCCGTTCCGGGCCGTGTTCCACATCAAGGGGTGAGTCCATGACTTTGAGCAGCGTTTGAGCCAGTTCCGCCAGGCTGGTTTCGGTACCGCTGGCTACGTTGTAGACGCCTTCGCGTACTTCGCTGAGGGCGGCGAGGACATTGGCTCTGGCAACGTCCTCGGTATGGATGAAGTCCATGGTTTGGTCTCCGCTGCCGAAAATCACAGGGGGCAGGCCATCGACTATTCGCTCCATCCAGCGAACCAGGACTTCGGTGTAGAGGCCGTGGACGTCCATGCGGGGCCCGTAGACGTTGAAGTACCTCAGGAGGACGTAGTTCAGGCCTGACATGGCGCGGAAACTCCGGGCCATTCCTTCGTTGAAGGACTTTGCCGCGCCGTAGAAGGTGTCGTTGTTGTGATGATGGTGGGTTTCCTTGGTGGGAAATGCCTCGGCCATGCCGTAAACGGAGGCACTTGATGCTGAGATCAGTTTGTCCACTTTGTGTGTTGCAGCAGCCTCGTAGACGTTGAAGGTCCCGTCCACCAGGACTTCCAAAGCAAGCCGTGGTTCTTCCGCGCATTGGGTGATGCGGATGGCCGCTTGATGGAAGAGGAGGTCCTTGCCCCGGGTGAGATCGTGGACGAGGTCGCGGTCGCGCAGGTCTCCTTCGATCAGCTGCACCCTGCCAGTGGCGAGGGCGTCGCCGAGGTTTGCACGGCGGCCGCGGACGAGGTTGTCGAGCACGTCGACGTGCGCCGCGCCGGCGTCGAGCAGCTGGTCAACCAGCGTCGATCCGATGGTCCCGGCGCCTCCGGTAACCAGCACATGTGCTCCTGGAAGCTCTTTCACCGTACAACCTGGAGGGAGACTTCATTCCCGGCGACAATGGTTGATTGTCCGTCAGTGCTCAAGCTTCGGGTGACGGCTTCGAGCACAGACAGGACGCGGAGCCCGGATTCACCGCTGGTCCGTGGTGTTGTCCGGTTGCGGATGGAGGAGGCAAGTTCGCTTACTACTTGGCCCAGGGGTTCCCGTTCCTGAAGGGCCGGGGACCATGTGTCCCCCAGCCGGTAGGAAATAGCTGAGGTTCGTTTGTCTGCGGCAGACCTGGGTTGGTGCTCCAGGCTGACCCCGCGGTCGTAGACGCTGAGGCGCTGCTGGGGGTTGAGGTCGTCCCACACAAGGGTCCTCTTTGACCCTCCGATGATCATTTGCCGGATTTTGGTGGGACTGAGCCAGTTCACGTGGATATGGACCATGGCGTCGTTGGGCAGACCGAAGGTCAGGTGTCCAACGCAGTCCCTGCCGGTTCCCAGCGGATCCGCGCCGTGGGCGGAAATCTCCGTGGGATGCAGCCCGCCGGGCAGGACGAAGTCCAGGATGGACAGGTCATGCGGTGCCAGGTCCCAGAAAACGTTGACATCCGGTTGGACGAGGCCGAGGTTGATGCGGACGGAGTCGACATACAGGATGTCGCCCAAGGCGCCACTGGCCACCAGCTCCTGAATCTTGAGGACCGCTGGAGTGAAGCAGTAGGTGTGGTCTGCCATGAGGACCAATCCCCGCGCCTTTGCCTCTTCCACCATTTCCAGGCCCTTGGTGCGGCTGTCGGCAAGTGGCTTCTCCACCAGGACGTGTTTGCCTGCGCGCAGGGCTGTCATCACCACTCCATGATGGGTATGCGCGGGAGTCGCTACGGCTACGGCATCCAGATTGTAGGTATCCAACAGCTCGTCCAGGGATTCGACGACGGCCACCCCGCCCACCGTCTCCGCGAGCTTGAGGCCCCGCTCGACGTCGAGGTCGCAGATGGCAACGAGATCCCAGTCCGGGCTGGCTTTAAGGTTCCGGGCAAGATTGGGGCCCCAGTACCCTGCCCCGACCACAGCGATGCGGAGCCTGGGCAACAGCCCGTGGCCGTTCAATTGTCCCGATGGAATGGTTCGTATGGTCATTTCCCACTCTGCTTCTGTGTTGACAGCGCGATTCGTTTGGTGTTGGTCAGCTCTTGGCTAGTAGGCTCCGGTCGGTTGGATCATTGCCCTGAAAGTCCGCCACATGATCATCAGGTCTCCCGCTATGGACCAGTTCTCCACGTAGTAGAGGTCCAGTCGAACGGCCTCGTCCCATGGAAGGTCGGATCGCCCGTTGATCTGCCACAGGCCCGTGATGCCGGGTTTGATGAGGAGCCGGCGGTGTGTATGACGTTCATAGCCGCTCACCTCCTTGGCCAGCGGCGGCCGGGGCCCCACCAGGCTCATATTGCCCACCAGGACATTCCAGAACTGTGGCAGTTCATCCAGGGAATACTTACGCATCCAACGCCCGCACCGGGTGATACGCGGATCCCCGCGGATCTTGAACAGGACGCCCGCGCCCTCGTCCTGGGTAGTGAGCTCCTCCAAGCGGGATTCGGCGTCCACCACCATGGACCGGAACTTGAGCATGTGGAAGGTGCTGCCTCGCCGGCCAACCCGCTCCTGGCGAAAAAGGACGGGCCCGGGGCTGTCGTGGTTAACTATGGCGGCCAGGAGCAGCAGGACCGGTGACAGGACCAGCAATGCCGACGCCGAAACCGTAATGTCCATCAACCTCTTCAGAGTGTGCTTCCCCCCGGAGTAGTGCGGGATGTCCACGTGCATCAGTGGAAGTCCCTCCACCGGCCGCCAGTGGATGCGGGGGCCGGCTACGTTGGTCAGGGCGGCCGCTAGGACAAGTTCTGCCGCGTTTTCCTCCAGCCGCCATCCGAGCTCCTGAATGAATTGGTTTCCCCCGGGCACGGGGCCAGCCACAATGACCGCGTTGGCACCTGTCTGCCGGACGGTGTCGGCAATACCGTAGATCGATGACAGGACGGGGACGCGACGTTCGTCAACCTTCAGGACCGCACCGCGACGGGCGCCCGGGAGGCATGCTCCGAGGATGTCGTAGGCGGTGCCGGACTTTCGGTTGATCTGTTTGATGACGTACCGGACATCCTGGGGTTCGCCAACAACGATTGCACGGGAAAGGCAGCGTCCACGGGACTTCTCGTGACTCAGCCATCGGCGGAAACTCCACCTGCTGCCGGTGAGCGCCACCAGGCCAAGCGGCAAGGAAACGATGACAAATGAACTCACGGCATCAATACGGAAAACCACGGCCACAATGCCCAGGAAACCAAAGACGCGGAAACTGGCTGACAGAACGCGCTTGTATTCCTCCGGCCCAACGCCAAGGACCTTAGGATCGCGGGTGCGGTAGACCTCCAGCGAACCCAACCAAAGGAGTCCAAGTATCAGCCCCAACACCAGGTGCCGTGAGTAGCCTGGGCTTTGGGCGGCAAGGGACAGACCACCGGTGTTGAGAACAAAGCCGGCGAAGACCGCAGCAGCGACCAACGCGGTGTCTGTCATGCGGAGACTGTTGGTAAGCGAGTGCGCCCAATCGTCACCGCCCCGGGCGGTGGACTTATCTTTCGGCCCTCTGCGGGTGACTGGCGGCACGAAATCCAGGGTGACCTCGGACCTTGGTGCCGCCAGTCCCGCCTTTTCAGCCCGTTGTGCAGCAACGGACTTGTCAATCCAGGGAGACGCCGGCGGATTGACGTCGACGATGGCAGTTTTTGCTGGAAAGACTGAATGCGCTGAGGCACGGTCCGCACCCTGGGGTGCCGCTACCTTGCCCGTACGCAAGACTGGAACTTTCACCATGTCAGCCTTCTTCGCAGACCTGCCATTGCCTACATATCAGTGAAGCGGCGGCTCTGTGGTGACGCACCAGTAGTCGGTACTCAAGTTTGCGCAGTATTACCCATCACGCCTACGTGCGAGTACCTATCCGGGGAGGACGGGACTACGTGTTTTTGGTGTCATTCCCTATGGCGCGAACGGCAGAAATCCAGGCGGGAGTGGGATCTTTTGACGCCGGGAGGGGCATAAAAAACCGGCCACCCAAGGTGGCCGGTTCATGAGGGTGTTCAGTCCTCCACGATTTCCAAATCTTCGTCCAGGACATCGTCGTCTTCTTCATCCTCGTCATCGAAGACCTGCAGCGGAGTAACCTCGGAGTAGGCCTCGTACAGCGCATCTTCATAGACCTCAAAGGCATCAGCGACGGCGAAAAAGGCCGACTCAACGTTGGGGTCACCTTCACCTCTCCGAGCCGATGCGGCGGCCAGATGTTCTTCCAGGGCGGCGGTCAGTGATTGAAGCGCGACACGCGGATCGATGCTCATGACTTCACGTTAGCCGGAAAAAGACGAAAATGGAGAGGGATGAGAGAACAATTTCCAGGCAGCTCCGTAGAGCGCCAACGAGACTATGCACGTCAGTACGAATACCTCGTTCTGACGGTGGGGCCTGACGATTCCTTGCCGGACGCCCGGCGCCGGCTGGCCGAACATTCCGAATACGGCAAGTGGGAACTCGAACGCAGCGTGCTTTACCTGGGAGGCGGGCGGCGCTTCTGGCTTCGCCGCAAGGTCTACTCCGTGCAGCGAACCGTCTGAACCCTGCGACACCACCGGCCGGGTTGATGCAGCTAGTCCTCCAGCGGCCCCAACCATGCATTTGCCACAGTGTTATGGGCGGATTCGTCGTTGGAAGGATGGAAGATTCCCGCCAGGACATCCCTGTAAAGGCGCTCCATCTCGGAACCGCGGAAGTAGCTGGATCCTCCTGTCACCCGAATGGCCAAATCCACCACGTGGCGTGCGTTTTCCGTTGCCCGGGACTTGAGTCCCACAAGTTTGGGGAACCACTGGGCTCCGTGGTCCACCAGGTTGTCCACATCCCTGGCCAGGGACGAGATTTGCGGGGAAATGCCGTCCATCGCCAAGGCGGCATCGGCCACCTTCCAACGGATATCGGGATCCTGGGCGTAGCTCCGGCCACCGTGCTTCGCCGAAACCCTGCGCTTGACGTTCGCTACCCCAAGGGTGAACGCACGCTCGGCAACACCGGTATACACAGCGGCGAGCAACGTCTCAAAGCACGCGAAAATCGCGAAGAACAGCAGGTCCTTACCGGGACCCACCGGCAGTTTGCGGAAGATCCGCTCCGGCGGAACAACAGCACCGTGCAGGAGGGTGGTGTTGGACGCGCTGGCACGCATTCCCAGGGTGTCCCAGTCGCTCAGTGTTTCGTGGCCCGGCTCATCTCGCCTGAGAAAGCCGAAGACCAGCTCCCCTGCACCGTCCCGGGCGTCGGCATCCTTGCCGAAGGTTCCCAGCCGGGTCCAGCCACGGGAGAGGCTGGTAAAGATCTTCCTGCCCGTGAACCGGTAACTTCCGTCCGGCAGCGGCTCGGCAACCGTGCCGGAATCGAACAGCATGGAGTCGTTGCCGGCCTCGGAAATGCCGAACGCAAAAATCTCACCCTGCCCCGCCTCCTTCAACACGAAATCCAATGACGTGTCCCCGCGCGCGGTCATGACCTGCGCGACTCCGGTCCAGACCAGGTGCATATTGACGGCCAATGCCGTTGCGGGCGCGGCCGTGGCGAGACGCTGCTGCAACGCAGCCACCGCTTCGAGCCCGAGCCCAAAACCGCCGTCGGCCTCTGGCACGAACAGCTTGAGGTAACCGGCAGCGGCCAGTTCATCAAGGTCTTCGTGGAAGAACTGGTTGTTGTCGTCGTAGCCTGCCGCGCGGCCACGGAGCCGTTCAAGCAGTTCGTCGGGAAGGATTTCTTCGGGACTCACGGCGGGGACCTCCTCGTTAGTAGTTGCTTAGCAGGGTGTTCAGGACCCGTGCGCCGAACTGGAGGGACTCGGCCGGCACGCGCTCGTCAACCCCGTGGAACATTCCCGTAAAGTCGAGCTCGTCGGGCAGCATCAGCGGGGCGAAACCATAACCGGTGATACCAATCTTGCTCAACGACTTATTGTCGGTGCCCCCTGAGAGTGTGTAGGGAAGGACTTTCGCGCCCGGATCTTCAGTGTGCAGGGCATCGATCATGGAATCCACCAGGTTCCCTGCAAAGGGCACTTCCAAGGAAACATCCTTGTTGACATAGCTGATGTCGATGCCGTCGCCGGCGAGTTCCTTGATGGTCTCGAACACCAACTCCTGCTGGCCCGGCAGCGTGCGGCAGTCAACGAACGCCTCGGCTGACTCCGGGATGACGTTGTGCTTGTAACCGGAGCGCAGGTACGTGGGATTGGAAGTGTTCTGAAGGGTGGCGCCGACGAAGCGAGCTACAGTACCAAGCTCCTTGAGGAGGATGTCCGGGTTGTCGGCGTCGAACTCGACGCCGGTCAGTTCAGTCACGCCGTCCAGGAACTGTCGAGTGGTGGGTGTCAGTTCCACGGGCCACTTGTATTCCCCGATCCGGGTGACGGCCCCTGCCAACCGGGTGACAGCATTGTCAGTATTGATTTGAGAGCCGTGGCCCGCCCTGCCATGCGCAACCAAACGCAACCATGACAATCCCTTCTCAGCGGTCTGCAGCAGGTAAGTCCGCTGGCCACCGATCGTGGCGGAGAATCCACCCACTTCCGAGATCGCCTCGGTGGCCCCGTCGAAAAGTTCACGTCGGTGTTCGACGGCGTAGCGCGCCCCGTAGGTGCCGCCGGCCTCTTCGTCGGCGAAGAAAGCAAAAATGATGTCGCGCTTTGGCTTGCGGCCCGTCCGGGCGAAGTTGCGCATGACTGAAAGGATCATGGCATCCATGTCCTTCATGTCTACGGCGCCGCGCCCCCAGATCAGTCCGTCCTTCAGTTCGCCGCTGAAGGGGTCAACGCTCCATTGATCCTTGAGGGCGGGAACGACGTCCAAGTGACCGTGAACTACCAGCGCGTCGGCTGAAGGATCCTCCCCGGCCATGCGGGTTATCACGTTCGCGCGGCCCGGGGCCGACTCGAAAATCTCGGCTTCGAGGCCGACTTCGGTGATCAGGCCGGCCGTGTACTCTGCTGCTGCCCGCTCACCCGGGCCGGTTTCGTCGCCGAAGTTGGAGGAGTCAATCCTGATGAGTTCCTGGCAGATCCGGACAACTTCATCTTCAGGGCGGATGACAGACATGGAAACTCTCCTTGCGTGGCTGGGCTGCAGGTTCCGGCGACGCACGCTGCGGTCTTCGCGGCATCTGGCGTCCCTTGTTCCATCAGCCTACCCATCAGCGGTTGCCGGCGTCCGGAATATTCGCCGTGGCAAAGGCCTGAGATGATGACACCCGCGCCCGGACCAGGGCCGATTTTTCAGCGACCTGAAACCGTGTTAGAGTTTTTCTCGCTGCTTCGGAGGAAAGTAAAGCACCGGAAGGTGCCCAACAAACCATCTGAACACCACCTGCGCGGGTGGCGGAATGGCAGACGCGCTAGCTTGAGGTGCTAGTCCTCGAAAGGGGGTGGGGGTTCAAGTCCCCCTCCGCGCACCATCGCAAGGCCTGGAATCTATGGATTTCGGGCCTTGTTTTGTTTGTATGAAGACAACCATGCGAGACAATGCGAGTTTCATCACAACTGTTTCTTTAGTTGTCATTAATGAACAGTTTCTTTAGTTGCCGTTAACGAACAATGGCGGCGGGCACCTGGTGGTGGCCGCCGCCGTTGTTGCTGGTGGATCATGGCAAGGCAGTAACGCTTCCGGTGAAGTGCCGCCTGCCGCTGCGGGGATTCCACGCCACGTAGTCCGAGCGTTCCCAATGCCCCGAATCCGCCTGCAGCGTGGTGATGTCCAAGGCAACCCGCGCTGGAAGGAAGACCGGGGCTTCGAATGAGACATTCCAGGCAAATGAGTCCGCCTTGACGGCTCCGACGTCGGCCAGCGCACGGGAGGCCAGGTACATGCCGTGGGCAATGGATCCCCGCAACCCCAAAGCCTTCGCCGAAAGCACACTTAAGTGGATCGGATTGAAGTCGCCGGAAACCGCGGCGTAGCTTCGGCCGGTGTCCAGGTTAAGTTGCCACAGAGCGGTGGGATGCGGAGGGACAAAATCGCTGGCATCCAAGGCACCGTTCGGACTGCCCGCTTTGTCGATACCCGGCAGGAAGACACCCTTGGCCAAATAGGTTGAAACGCCCCGCCACAGCAAATCATCGCTGGAACCCGCACGGACTTCGGAAACTACGTCCAGCTGGGTTCCTGCTCTATGCCCGGCAAGATTCTGCGCCCAGGATCGGATGTCCAGTTCCTGGGCGAACTGAATGGGAGCCAGCTGTGCAATGCGGTTTTTCAGGTGGATCATGCCAAGAAGCGGCAGCGGAAAATCCTCGCGGTTCATGACGCTCATGGACACAGGAAATGCCAAAGCATGCACGTAGCCGGCGGGGAGGGTATCACTGGCTGTCTCCCCCAGCAGATGTTGGTAGGCGGTGAGGTTCTCGACGTCGGCCCGCACTCCCCTGACCTCGTGGCTGACAGCTGGAAGCCGCTTCTTGCCGGTGGAGGATCCAAGGACCCGACGGCGGGCTGCCGCGGCCGCTGCATTGACGTACAGCTTGGACAAGGACGGCAGTTCGCCCAGGACAACTGGCTGCGGATGGTTCATGCTCCCACCAGTTGCTGCCCGCATACGCGCAGTACTTCTCCGGAGATTCCGCCGGCAGCGTCGCTTGCCAGGAAGGCGATGGCCTCGGCCACATCCTGGGGCTGGCCCCCCTGCTTGAGGGAGTTGAGCCTGCGGGCGGCCTCACGGATCGCGAAGGGCATTTTTGCCGTCATCTCGGTTTCAATGAAACCAGGAGCTACGGCGTTGATTGTCCCGCCGAAAGGTTCCATCAGGGCCGCTGTGGACCTGACCATCCCTATGACGCCACCCTTGGACGCGCCGTAGTTGGTCTGCCCCCTATTTCCAGCGATGCCGCTGGTGGAAGCAACCGAGACGATGCGCGGTGATTCCTTGAAATGCTCCGATGCCAGAAGGGCTTCGTTAATCCTCAGTTGGGCGGCGATGTTGACCGCGATGACTGACTGCCAGCGGCCCTCGTCCATGTTGGCCAGCAGCCTGTCACGGGTGATTCCTGCGTTGTGGACCACGATGTCGAGCCGGCCATGGCGTTCCACCGCGTGTTCGATGATCCGGTGTCCTGCGTCATCCAGGCTGATATCAAGCTGCAGGGCGGTCCCGCGTACTTCGTTGGCTACTGCTGCCAGATGATCCCCGGCTGCCGGGATGTCCACAGCTACCACCTTGGCTCCGTCGCGGTGCAGGGTTCTGGCGATTGCTGCACCAATGCCGCGGGCCGCGCCTGTAACAACTGCTACTTTGCCGGCGAGTGGCTTGTAGGCGTCGTTCGGCAAGCTGCCGGACGTTGAGCGGACGGTGATGAACTGTCCGTCCACGTAGGCGGATCGGCCTGAGAGGAAGAACCTTAGCGCCCCCAGTGCTGAGGGACTGGTTGTTGCCAGATGCTCGTCCAAGTGCTCGTCCAGGAGAATGCCGTTGGCTGTGGCGCCCGCCCGCAGTTCCTTGGCAAGGGAGCGCAACATCCCATCAATGCCCTGCCGCGCAGCAGCCGATCCCGGGTTACGGGCTGACTGCGATGTCCGGGAGATAGTGATGACACGACCGTTGGGCGATAGGTCCCGCAAGGAAGCGGCCGCGGTCAGTACTGGTTTGCCCAGGTCCTCGGGGTGCTGGACGGCATCAAGGACCAGGATGATAGCCCCCAGCTTTTCCTTAGGCAACGCGTTGCGCCTGACGTCCAAACCCCATCCAAGCATTGTGGTGGCAAGGTCATCTGCGCCGGCGCTGTCGCCGCTTACCAGGACCGGACCGGTAACGAGGGGTGCGCCGGGTTCGTGGCGTCGAAGAACCACCGGTTGAGGCAGACCGAGCTTCTTGGCCACGTCCTTCCCTAGTCCCTGACTTACAAGCTGTGTGTACTTATCAGTCATCGCGCTCCCCCTTAAGCTGCTTCCAGAATCGCAACGACACCCTGACCGCCGGCGGCGCACACGGAAATGAGGCCACGGGCAGGGCGGCCGTCTACGCTGCCCTTCTCATGCAGCATTTTTGCAAGGGAAGCTACGATCCTGCCACCTGTAGCGGCAAACGGATGGCCCGCAGCTAGCGAGGATCCGTTGACGTTGAGCTTGGCACGGTCCACCTTTCCCAGTGCGCCATCCAGGCCCAAACGCGTCCTGCCAAAATCTTCGTCCTCCCACGCGGCAAGGGTGCTGAGCACCGTCCCGGCGAAGGCTTCATGGATTTCGAAGAAGTCGATGTCCTCGAAGGTAAGGCCGTGGCGGGCCAGGAGGCGTGGCACAGCGAAGACCGGCGCCATGAGGAGGCCGTCCTTGCCATGGACGAAGTCCACGGCGGCCGCCTCGCCGTCCAGGACCGTAGCGAGCTTGGGCAGGCCGTGGGCGTCCGCCCATTCCCCCGTTGCCAGGAGGACCGTTGATGCGCCGTCTGTCAGGGGTGTGGAGTTGCCAGCGGTCATAGTGGCCTCGGAGCCGAGCGTCTTACCAAAGACGGGCTTCAGGGTGGAGAGCTTCTCCAAGGTGGTTTCCGCGCGCAGGTTTGAATCCCGGTTCAGGCCGCGGTACGGGGTGATGAGGTCATCAAAGAAGCCCCGCTCGTACGCGGCCGCCAGATTGCGGTGGCTGTTGTAAGCAAGCTCGTCCTGGGCTTCCCTGGTAATTTTCCATTGTGCGGTTGTGAGGGCCTGGTGCTCACCCATGGACAATCCCGTGCGGGGCTCTCCGGTGTTGGGCGCGTCCGGGGCCAGATCCTTGGGCCGGATCCGGCCGATGATCTTTAGTTTCTGCACCGTGGTCTTTGCCCGGTTCAGATCCAACAGGATTTCACGCAATCCTTCACTGACAGCAATCGGGGCATCGGATGCCGAGTCCACCCCACCGGCGATACCTGAATCAATCTGTCCCAACTTGATCTTGTTGGACAGTCCCAGGACTGTCTCCAAACCTGTGGCACAGGCTTGTTGGAGGTCGTATGCGGGGGTTTCCGGAGACAAAGCAGAGCCGAGCACAGCTTCCCGGGTGAGGTTGAAGTCCCTTGAGTGTTTGAGGACCGCCCCGGCTGCTACCTCACCGATGCGTTCGTCCTGGAGCCCGAACCTGGCAATGAGTCCTTCCAAGGCCGCGGTCAGCATGTCTTGATTGGAGGATTTTACGTAGGCGCCGCCGGTGCGGGCGAACGGGATGCGATTGCCGCCCACGATGACCGCCGAACGCGATGCTTGTGGGGTGGTAGCCGGTTCCAAGGGCCCGTTCGTTGTCACGTCTGCTGCAGCCATGCTTGTCTCCTTCGATCAATGCCAGTTACTGATACCCAGCGTACCTGATACGCTGGGTATCGTGAACAGTCGCCACGAAGAATCCGCCGAAGCCGCCGGCTCCCCGCAGCTTGCCGTTGAAGTACCCGGTGCAGTGGACGCGGACGCGGTAGTGGATGGACGTGCAGCCCGGTGGCAGTCCCACCGTGAAGAGCGCCGGCGCGAACTCATCAAAACCGCGCGAAGAGCCGTCCACAGTCTTGGAAGCGATGCCTCCATGGAGGAGATCGCCGGGGCCGCCGGAACATCCAAATCAGTCTTTTACCGCTACTTCGGGGACAAGGCAGGTCTCCAGCAAGCCATGGGTGAAGTAGTGCTGGGGCAAATGCAGCGACGCATGCAGGAGGCCACCCAGCTGGCGCAAACTCCTCGCGAGGGACTCTTTGCCATGGTGTCGGCATATCTGCAGATGGCCGAATCCAGCCCTAACGTCTACGCCTTCATCACCCGGCTTACTCCCGGGGAGGCTTCGGCCCAGGATGCCATCGCGGCCTCGGGCGCCCTGGGCAACTTCTTCGAACAAATCACGGACATGATCGCAACTCCCATGCGGGAGCACCTTGGCGGAGACAAGGAAGCGGTCATCGTGTACTGGCCCACAGCCGCTATTGGACTCGTGAGGAATGCCGGCGAAATGTGGCTCGGCAGCCCCGCAGGCAGCACCAAACCCGATCAGGCAACCATGGCCGCCCAGATCACGGACTGGCTGTGCCTGGGCATCGCCCCGGAACTTAGAAGCACCACCTGACATCAGCAATGACTCATCAGTTGTCGGAACCAAAGAAGGAAGCAACATGACTGAAGTAGTGGACCGGGCTTCATCCGCCCAGCAACCCTCCGGCCGCGAAGACGCCGCCCTCGGCGCCGAGCCGGTGGTGGACGTAGCCGCCCTCGGAGAGCAGCTCCTTGGAAAATGGGCGCATATCCGCCACGAAGCCCGCAAGGTGGCGGGGAACCCGGTGGTGCAGAAGATCGAAGGCCTGCATCACACCGAGCACCGCGCCCGCGTGTTCGAGCAGCTGAAGTTCCTGGTGGACAACAACACTGTCCATCGCGCGTTCCCCACCCGTCTGGGCGGTTCGGATGACCACGGCGGCAACATCGCCGGCTTCGAAGAGATCGTCACTGCTGATCCGTCCCTTCAGATCAAGGCCGGCGTCCAGTGGGGCCTCTTCGGCTCTGCAGTGATGCACCTGGGCACGGTGGAACATCAGGATAAGTGGCTCCCGGGCATCATGAGCCTGGAGATTCCCGGTTGCTTCGCCATGACTGAAACAGGCCACGGCTCGGATGTCGCCAGCATTGCAACCACGGCGACGTATGACGAAGCCAGCCAGGAATTCATTATCAATACCCCCTTCAGGGCGGCGTGGAAGGACTACATCGGCAACGCGGCAAACGACGGCCTTGCCGCAGTGGTCTTTGCCCAGCTGATCACCAAGAACGTCAATCACGGTGTCCACGCTTTCTATGTGGAGCTCCGCGATCCAGCTACCAAAGAATTCCTCCCGGGTATCGGCGGCGAGGACGACGGCATCAAGGGCGGCCTGAACGGCATCGATAACGGCCGGTTGCACTTTACCGAGGTTCGCATACCGCGCACCAACCTCCTGAACCGCTACGGAGATGTAGCTGTGGACGGCACGTACTCCTCCACCATTGAGAGCCCCGGACGCCGCTTCTTCACGATGCTTGGAACGCTGGTCCAGGGCCGCGTTTCCCTTGACGGTGCCGCAGTGGCCGCGAGCAAATTGGCGCTGAAAACGGCCATCCAGTACGCCACCGAGCGTCGACAGTTCAATGCCTCGTCCAGCACCGACGAAGAGGTCCTTTTGGACTACCAGCGGCACCAGCGACGCTTGTTCACCCGGTTGGCAACTACCTACGCGGCCAGCTTTGCCCACGAGCAGCTCCTGCAAAAGTTCGACGACGTCTTTTCCGGCGCCCACGACACCGACGCGGACCGTCAGGACCTGGAGACATTGGCGGCCGCGCTCAAGCCACTCAGTACCTGGCATGCCTTGGACACCCTGCAGGAGTGCCGCGAAGCGTGTGGCGGCGCGGGCTTCCTGATCGAGAACCGATTTGCGTCGCTTCGTGCGGACCTGGACGTTTATGTCACGTTTGAAGGCGATAACACCGTCCTGCTGCAGCTGGTGGCCAAGCGGTTGCTGGCCGACTATGCCAAGGAATTCCGGAGTGCCGACTTTGGCGTCCTGGCCCGCTACGTGGTAGATCAAGCCGCGGGTGTCGCATTGCACCGGACGGGTCTGCGGCAAGTTGCCCAGTTCGTGGCCGATACCGGTTCAGTCCAGAAGGCAGCACTGGCTTTGCGGGACGAGGAAGGCCAGCGAACCCTCCTGGCTGACCGCGTCCAGTCCATGGTTGCAGAAGTCGGTGCTGCACTGAAGGGGGCCAACAAGCTTCCCCAACACCAGGCCGCTGCTCTCTTCAACCAGCACCAGCATGAGCTCATTGAAGCTGCCCAGGCACATGCTGAACTCCTGCAGTGGGAAGCCTTCACCGAGGCCCTCGCGGAGGTCAAGGATGAGGGAACCAAGCGGGTCCTGACCTGGCTCCGGGACCTGTTCGGCTTGTCCCTGATCGAGAAGCATCTGTCCTGGTACCTCATGAACGGAAGGTTGTCGATGCAGCGTGGCCGTACCGTAGGCACGTACATCAACCGCTTGCTGGTGAAGATCCGCCCGCACGCGGTGGACCTTGTGGACGCCTTTGGCTATGGTCCTGAGCACCTGCGTGCCTCCATTGCCACCGGCGCGGAAGCAACCCGGCAGGATGCGGCGCGTGATCACTTCCGCGAGCAGCGAGCCAACGGCAGTGCTCCTGCGGATGAGAAGACGCTAATGGCACTGAAGGCCTCGAAGAGCCGCTAGCAGCAGGCCGCTTACGAGCGGTGAACAATTGCGGAACTATTGAAAACCACGACGGCGCCGTCCTGCGATGCCCATTTCGCGGGCACGGGCGGGATCGGCCACAACCTGGTTCAATGCCGCGGCGAAGTCGCTGACGAACTTTTCCGGGTACAACGGCGTACCCGTGCCATCGGTTACCTGCTCAAGTTCCACCAGAAGGCCCGTTTCGCCGTGCTGGACAACCTCGGGAATGCCGCCCGTGGCACTGGCCACCACTGCGGCACCGCAGGCCATGGCTTCGAGGTTCACGATGCCAAGGGGCTCGTAGATCGACGGGCAGGCAAAGGCCGTGGCGTGGCTGAGGACCTGGATGAGTTCCCTACGCGGCAACATCCGCTCAATGAGAATGACGCCCTCACGCTTGGCCTGCAGTTCCTCAATGAGGCGTGCGGTTTCGGCAGCGAGCTCGGGAGTGTCCGCAGCGCCGAGGCAGAGCACCAACTGGACGTTGTCAGGCAGGCTTGAGGCGGCTCTCAGCAGGTACGGCACGCCTTTTTGACGTGTGTTGCGGCCAACGAAGACCACGCTGGGCTTGGCGGGATCGATGCCCAAGGCCCGGATTGCATCGTCCTCTTCATCACGTTCCCACAGGGAGACATCGATTCCGTTGTGGACGACGCGCACCTTGTCCGGGTCCACGTCAGGGTAGCTGCGCAGAATGTCCTGCCGCATGCCATCGGAGACGGCGATGATCGCCGCCGCAGCCTCATAGGCTGTCTTCTCCACCCAGGAAGACAAGGCGTAACCGCCACCCAGCTGTTCGGCCTTCCACGGACGCAGCGGCTCCAGGCTGTGAGCGCTGAGTACGTGCGGAATGCCATGGAGCAGCGAGGCGAGGTGTCCAGCCATGTTGGCGTACCAGGTGTGCGAGTGGACAAGGTCCGCCCCCGCAATGTCCGGAACGATCCTCAAGTCGACTCCGAGGGTCTGGATGGCAGCGTTGGCATCGCCGAGGTCTTCGGGTGTGGCGTAGGACGCCACCGAAGCCCCGTGATAGTCGGCGTCACGGGGCGCGCCGAACGCCCGAACATGAAGGTCGACGTGCTTTGCCAGCACCCGGCTGAGCTCGGCAACGTGGACACCGGCACCGCCATAAATTTCCGGAGGGAATTCTTTAGTCACAATGTCTATTCGCACGCTAACCAACGTAGTCGTTCCGGCGTATGTGTTCTAGTGTGAAAGAGTCCGGAAAATCGGACTTTTGGGGGATACGAAGACGTACGGGGAGCTGTGACCATGGCGTTGAAGAAAGTTTTGGCAATCGTATTGGCAGGCGGGGAAGGCAACCGACTCATGCCGCTAACGGCGGATCGGGCCAAACCAGCCGTTCCGTTCGCAGGCGGCTACAGGTTAATTGACTTTGCACTGTCCAATCTCGTTAATTCGGGATACTTGAAAATCGTCGTGCTGACGCAGTACAAATCGCACAGCCTCGACCGGCACATCTCGGAAACCTGGCGCATGTCAACGCAGCTGGGCCGCTATGTGGCATCTGTACCGGCGCAGCAGCGCGTGGGCAAAAGTTGGTTCCTTGGCAGTGCCAATGCAATTTATCAGTCGCTGAACCTCATCCACGATGACGCCCCGGACATCGTGGTAGTGGTCGGCGCTGACCACGTGTACCGCATGGATTTCTCCCAAATGGTGGAGCAACACATTGCCAGCGGCGCCAAAGCCACAGTTGCTGCAGTACGGCAACCGCTGAACATGGCCAACCAGTTCGGCGTGATCGAGGTAGACCAGAACGATCCCCGGAAGATCGCCGCGTTCGTGGAAAAGCCCGCCAGCACCCCCGGGCTGGCAGCCGACCCCACGCAGTTCCTGGCCTCCATGGGCAACTACGTCTTCAACGCAGACGCCCTCGTTGAAGCGCTGCATGTGGACGCGGAACGCCTCGATACCAAGCACGATATGGGTGGCGACATCATTCCTTACTTCGTGGACCAGGGAGAAGCCGGCGTCTATGACTTCACCCTTAACGACATTCCCGGTGCCACCGACCGCGACCGGACCTACTGGCGCGACGTCGGTACCATTGACTCGTTCTACGACGCTCATATGGACCTGATCTCCCCCGTGCCGATCTTCAACCTCTATAACTCGGAGTGGCCGATCTACACGCGCCAGAGCATCTCGCCGCCAGCGAAGTTTGTCCGTGGTGAGAACAACACAGTGGGAACAGCCCTGGATTCCATTGTTGCCAGCGGCGTGGTGGTTTCCGGCGGAATCGTTGAGGGATCCGTCCTCTCCAACGACGCCTATGTGGCTGCCGGCAGCCGGGTCCAGGACTCCGTGCTCATGGATAAGGTCCGTGTGGGCGAGGGCGCCGTCATCAGGAGGGCAATCCTGGACAAGAACGTCAAGGTGCCTGCGGGCGCGGCTATCGGCCTGGACCCCGCCTTGGATAAGGCCCGAGGTTACAAGGTCACCGAATCCGGCATTACCGTGCTGGCAAAGGGCCAGGTTGTTCCCGAGCCCGGTGAAGCCGAACTTGCGTTGTCCGCACAGCATCGGCGTGGGTTGCCGGAAGCGGTCAAAGCGGCCACGCATGACGATCCCGATATCCGCGACTCAGCGGAAAAGGTGGCAGCCGGCATCCAATCACGCGTAGCGGACGCCGCTGCGCAGGGTGCGTCGCATTAGCCCGTAGGCGCACCGCCGGCACCCACAGAACCCGAGGCAGGCCACTGGCTCCCAAGGCTGTAAAATCAGGTCAATGAGCTCCACCGATCTGACGCCTGAAGAGATCCAGGCCTGCCTCAAGGTTCTGACCACGATCCACGTCTACGACGAAGAGCACCCGGACTACGTTGCTGTCCGCCGTGCCACCGGCAAGATGTTCAAAGCCGTCAAACGGCACCGGCGCGTCACCAAGCGCGACTCCATCGCGGAAGCAGACAGGGCTGTCATTGCCCTCACTGCTACCGCAGCCCCGGACCGCATCGACGACGAAACCCGCGGAAACAAGCTGGCCCCTTCCACCACCGGGGAAATTGCAGGGCACCTCATTCGCTCCCGCCCCTGCTACATCTGCAAAAAGCACTACACGCAGGTTGACGCGTTCTACCACCAGCTTTGCCCCGAATGCGCGGCTTTCAGCCACAGCAAGCGCGATGCCCGCACTGATCTCACGGGACGGCGCGCATTGTTGACCGGCGGGCGCGCCAAGATCGGCATGTACATTGCCTTGCGCCTGCTCAGGGACGGCGCCCACACCACCATCACCACCCGCTTTCCCAAGGACGCTGCGCGTCGATTCGCTGCCATGGAAGACAGCGGCGAATGGTTGCACCGGCTCCGGATTGTGGGCATCGACCTCCGTGACCCGGCACAAGTGATGGCTTTGACCGACTCTCTTAATGAAGCCGGCCCGCTGGACGTTATCATCAACAATGCAGCTCAGACCGTGCGACGCTCGGGCAATGCGTACAAGCCCTTGGTCGATGCAGAAGACGAGCCCTTGCCGGCGGCGCTTGAAGTTGCCAACGGCGGGCCCGAGCTGGTGACCTTCGGGCACGCACATGACAAGCACCCGCTTGCCCTCGCCAGCAGCGTCACCGAACACCCGGTCCTGGCCGGCGATGCGATCACCTCTCTGGCGCTCTCCACGGGATCAGCATCACTGGAACGCATTGAATCGGGAACAGCGATCGACGCCGGCGGCCTGGTTCCGGACCTCGCCGCCATCAACAGCTGGACCCAGGTGGTGGACGAGGTGGATCCCTTGGAGATGCTCGAGGTCCAGTTGTGCAACGTTACGGCGCCCTTCCTGCTGGTCAGCCGTCTCAGGGACGCCATGAAACGGTCCACAGCCCACAGGAAGTACATCGTTAACGTCTCTGCCATGGAGGGCCAGTTCTCCCGCGCTTACAAGGGCCCGGGACACCCTCACACCAACATGGCAAAGGCTGCGTTGAACATGATGACCCGGACCAGCGCACAGGAAATGCTGGATTCCGATGGCATCCTCATGACCGCGGTAGATACCGGATGGATCACTGACGAACGGCCGCACTACACGAAGGTCCGGCTCATGGAGGAAGGGTTCCATGCTCCTTTGGACCTGGTGGACGGTGCTGCGCGTGTCTACGATCCCATCGTGATGGGTGAAAAGGGCGAGGACCAGTACGGGGTCTTCCTCAAGGACTACAAGCCGTCTCCTTGGTAGAAAGACGTTAAATTTTGAGTACAGACAAGGCCCTTAAGAGCGACTCTTAAGGGCCTTGTCTGTACATAAACTCCTAGGCGAGGCGGGTAATCTCCACGGATACCGAGAGTCCCGAACCGCCTCCCCCTGACAAGATGCCCTTCAAGGGCGGAACGTCCCGGTAGTCACGGCCGCGTGCCACTGTGACGTGGTAATCCCCTGCAGGCTTGTGGTTGGTGGGGTCCCAACTGCGCCATTCTCCATCCCACCATTCCAGCCAGGCGTGTGATTGGCCGGCTACGGTTTCGCCGATGTCCGCCGAGGACCGGGGGTGGATATAGCCGGAGACGTACCGCGCCGGAATGCCGCTGCAGCGTAAGGCACCGATCGCCAGGTGTGCCAGGTCCTGGCACACGCCCTGGCGTTGGGACCATGCCTGTTCGGCATTCGTGGTGACGCCGGTAGTGCCCTTCATATACGTCATCTCACCGGCCATCCACGCGAACACTGCGAGAGCGGCCTCATGGGGGTTCTTTCCCCGCACAACGTCGGGAATGATCCCCAGGACTTCCTCGCCTGGCCCGCTAAGACGGGACTGAGGCAGCCAGTCGCTGAACTCGTCCTGGACCTTCTCCGAGGCTATGACGTCCCATCCCACGATGTCATCCTCGGTTGCCACCCGTTCCGTGCGGTGCACCTCAACAGTGGCTGTAGCGAGGACTTCAAGACTTTCGTGCGGCATTTGCATATCGAACGCGGTGACACGCGTTCCCCAATAGTCACGGTAGGTGCTGACGGATGCCTGATGGGGTGAAACTTTCAGCGACGCCTCCAGGACCACTTGTTGACCGTCGGTCAGCGGGGTCATGCGGGCCTCGTTATAGGACAAGGTCACGCGTCGGTTGTACTTGTAGGCGGTTTTGTGAACGATGCTCAGCCGGGTCATGAAACTTCTCCCACCCAGGCGTGCTCGTCAGCCTGATTGAAGTACTTACGGGAAATTGCGTCCGACGCTTGCGTCACTGCCTTCTGCACACGTTCCATGTGCTCGGGCAGTTCGGACATGAGATCGTCCGTGCGGTGGAACTCCAGGAAGGTGCGGGCCTGGCCCACGATCCGTCGGGCATCGTTGATGAACCCGACGCGCTGCGCCGAAGGATCCAACTTGGCCAGGCAATCATCGGCATCACGCAAGGCATACACAATCGAACGCGGGAACAATCGGTCCAGGAGCAGGAACTCTGCCGCGTGCTGGTCCCCGAATGCAGCCCTGCGGGTCCGGATGAACGACTCATACGCTCCCGCACACCGGAGCATGTTGACCCATGACATCCCAGCGGATTGGACATCGCGCGTGGACAACATGCGGGCCGTCATATCGGCGCGTTCCAGTGAGCGGCCGAGCACCATGAACAACCAGCTCTCATCGTGGCTGACCGTGGTGTCCGCGAGCCCGCGGACCATGGCGGTGCGCTCCAAAACCCAGTTGCAGAAGCGGTAGGTTCCTACAACGTCCTTGCGATGCTGATTGAGGCCGTAATAAGTGGTGTTGAGGCTTTCCCAAAGGGACTGTGAGACAGTCTCGCGGGCCCGGCGTGCATTCTCACGGGCTGCGCCCAAAGAACCCGCTATGGAGGATGCGCTGTGCTTGTCATAGGCCAGCGCATGGAGGAGCTCGGGGAGGCCGAACTCTTCCCCTTGCGGCTTGGCACCCATCACGGCAAGGAGCTCCCGCGCGACGCTTCTCTGTTCCTCAAGGGGCAGGTGGTTCAAACGCTCAAGGTGTACATCCAAAATCCTGGAAGTACCGTCGGCACGCTCAACATAGCGTCCGATCCAGAAGAGTGACTCAGCAATGCGGCTCAGCATGGAACTGCCTCCTTCGCGTGGTGCAGATCGAAGTTCAAGTGTTGGTGGAGCGCGTTCACTGCTGCTGCTCCGTTTGGCGGTCCCGCCAATTGCTTTCCACCGGCCACACGGATACCTGCTCACGTATGGTGACGGATTGGCGGGGAATAATCTCGGCCGGCAACTGCGGCGAGTCAGCCAAAACCCAGGTGTCTTTGGAACCGCCACCCTGGCTGGAGTTCACTATCAAAGAGCCTTCTTTGAGCGCCACCCGGGTGAGGCCTCCGGGCAGGACCCAGACGTCGTCGCCGTCGTTGACTGCGAAAGGACGCAGGTCCACATGCCGCGGCCCGAACTTGTCGCCGGAGAGCGTCGGTACTGTGGAGAGCTGCAGGACAGGCTGGGCGATCCAACCGCGGGGATCGGCAATGACGCGCTTGCGCAAAGCGTCAAGCTCGTCCTTCGTTGCATCCGGTCCGATGACCAGGCCTTTACCACCGGAACCGTCCACAGGTTTGACCACCAGTTCGTCGAGGCGGTCCAGAACATGCTCCCTGGCTTCCTTTTCCTCAAGCCGGAAAGTGTCAACGTTGGCGATGATCGGCTCTTCGTGAAGGTAGTACCGGATCAAGTCAGGGACGTAACTGTACACGAGCTTGTCGTCCGCCACCCCGTTGCCTACAGCGTTGGCAATAGTCACCCCTCCGGCCCGTGCGGCGTTGACCAGGCCCGGGCAACCGAGCATGGAATCCGAGCGGAACTGCAACGGGTCCAGGAAGTCGTCATCGATGCGCTTATAGATCACGTCCACGCGCTGCTCACCGGCTGTGGTGCGCATGTAGACACGGTTGCCGCGGCAAATGAGGTCCCTGCCTTCAACGAGCTCGACGCCCATGAGCCCTGCAAGGAGGGTGTGCTCGAAGTAGGCGCTGTTGAAGACGCCCGGTGTCAGGACAACCACGGTGGGGTCGTCCACGCCTGCGGGAGCGGTCTTGCGCAGTGCGGAGAGGAGCCGCCTGGGGTACTCCTCCACAGGCCTGATGTGCTGTTGGCCGAAAGCCTCGGGCAAACCCTTGGCCATGGCGCGCCGGTTCTCCAGGACATAGCTGACGCCCGAAGGTACGCGGACGTTGTCTTCAAGGACGCGGAAAGTTCCGGCAGCATCCCTCACGACGTCGATCCCTGAGACATGGACCCGGACGCCACCTGACGGTTCGAAGCCGTGCACCGCGCGGTGAAAGTGCGCGCTGGTGGTCACCAGCTGCCGGGGAATCACGCCGTCGGTGACAACGGCCATTCGTCCGTAAACGTCATTGAGGAAGGCCTCAAGTGCCTTGACGCGTTGGGCTACGCCTCTCTCCAGCACATCCCACTCATCGGCGGGAATGACGCGCGGGACAATATCCAGGGGAAACGGCCGTTCCTCCCCCGCGTAGTCGAATGTCACGCCACGGTCCAGGAAGGTGCGCGCCATGGAGTCGGCACGGGCGGTGACATCGGCCAGGGAGAGCTCGCGGAGAGCCCCGGAAACCTGACCGTAGGATCTTCTGGCAACGTGGCCTTGGGCAAACATCTCGTCATAGGCGCCAGTGCGGGAAGCAGCCTCGGAGTAATCCTGGAATAGGTCAGACATGGGATTCAGGTAATCACCTTTTTGAGTCGAGCGCATTTCGCGCTGGTTGTGTCGCCGTTTCCGGGTGCTCCCGGTTCGCCTTCCGTGCCCCCATCCGGCAGGGTTGAGGCATGCCCTTCAACAGTCCCGCGCCCCGCTTGTCCCGGCTGGGGCCAGGCTTGGTCCTGAGCATCGCCGCCACGGGTCTTGCCTTCGCGATCCACAGCGTCTTTCCGGCTGTCCCGGCGATGACGCTAGCCGTTGCCTTGGGACTGCTTTCAGCAAATATACCGGGCACGGCTATCCTGGCCGCGGGGCGCGCCCGGCCAGGCCTGGACTTCGCGGGAAAGCACCTTATGCGTGCCGGAATTGTGCTCTTGGGCCTCAAGGTCAGCATCGGCGACGTCATCGGCCTGGGGTGGCTGTCGTTGCTGCTGATCGCCGGGGTTGTCCTGGTGAGCTTTGCGGGAACCTATGGGCTGGCGCGTCTGCTGCGTCTGCCCGGGGAAGCTGCCCTGCTCATTGCCACCGGCTTCTCCATCTGCGGCGCATCCGCGATCGGCGCCATGGCAGCTGTGCGACGCATCAAACATCAAGACACGGTGCTCCCCGTGGCACTGGTAACCCTCTGCGGTACCCTCGCCATCGGTGTTTTGCCGCTGCTCATGCACCCCTTGGGCCTGAACCCTGAACAGTTCGGAGCGTGGACAGGCGCCTCGGTGCATGACGTCGGCCAAGTAGTTGCCACTGCGCAAACTGCAGGTACATCGGCGCTGGCGATCGCCGTCGTCGTCAAATTGACGCGTGTGGTCCTACTGGCCCCGGTTGCGGCTGCCGCCGGGGTGCACCAACGAATCATCCATGTAAGGAAGCGTGCTATCAGCACAAGCGATGGGGCTGGTGGTATCGACGGGCGGTTCCCGCCGATTGTTCCTCTGTTTGTGGTCGGGTTCCTCGCCATGGTGGCACTGCGCTCACTGGGCTGGGTGCCGCAGACCGGTCTGGAAATGGCGGCCGCTGTCCAGGACATCCTCCTGGCGACTGCCCTGTTCGGGCTGGGTTCGGCGGTGCGTGTACGCACCCTGATTCATACGGGAGGGCGCGCCGTTCTGGTGGCGCTGGGCTCTTGGCTGCTCATCGCATCGCTGGGCCTGGGGGCCGCGTGGATCATGATTAGATAGCTGTGTGTCGAATCACAATCTCTCGCGCGATGAAGCCGCAACCCGTTCAGCCCTGATCACCACCCACAGCTACGACGTCACCCTCGATGTCCGCGACGCGGCAGATCCCGCCGTCGCCGGTTACCCGAGCATCAGCACGGTCACTTTCTCAGCCGAACCCGGCTCCGCCACCTTCATGGATTTCATCAGCGGCGGCATCGAATCCGTAGTGCTGAACGGCCTGACGCTTGACCTGCGGTCAGTGGTGGACCGCCACAGGATCATCCTGGAAGGCCTCGCTGCCGAGAATACCGTGACGGTGACAGGGACGGCGCTGTACAGCCGCTCAGGCGAGGGAATGCACCGCTTCGTGGATCCTGCGGATGGCCAGTGCTACCTCTACACGCAGTACGAACCGGCGGACAGTCGCCGCGTGTTCGCCAATTTCGAACAACCGGACCTCAAAGCCGAGTTCACCTTCCACGTGATCGCTCCAATCGGCTGGGAAGTCGCTTCCAACGGAGTTGAGGTGGCCCGCACGCCGGTTCAGGGCCAGCCGACTGCCGCGCGGTGGGATTTTGCCGCTACCAAGCGAATGTCCACCTACATCACCACGGTCCTTGCCGGCCCCTACTTCAAGGCCACGGACCACTGGGGAACAACGCTCGACGACGGCACTCGCCTGGACGTGCCACTGGCACTTTACTGCCGGGCTTCGTTGGCCGACTCCTTCGATGCCGATCACCTGTTCGGGTTGACCAAGAACGGTCTGGCCTTCTTCAACGACCTTTTCGCCTACCCCTACCCTTGGGGCAAGTACGATCAAGCGTTCGTGCCCGAATACAACCTCGGCGCCATGGAAAACCCCGGGCTCGTGACATTCACTGAAAAATACGTGTACGCCTCACGGGCCACCGACGCCCAGTACCAGGCCCGTGCCAATACCCTCATGCATGAGATGGCCCACATGTGGTTCGGAGACCTGGTGACTATGAGTTGGTGGGATGACCTCTGGCTCAAAGAGTCGTTCGCCGACTACATGGGGACACTGGGGGTGGACCGTGCCACGGATTGGGACACGGCATGGGTGAACTTCGCCAGCAAGCGCAAAGCCTGGGCCTATGTGCAGGACCAATTGCCCACCACGCACCCGATCGTGGCGGATATTCCGGACCTTGAAGCCGCCAAACAGAACTTTGACGGGATCACCTATGCCAAGGGTGCGTCGGTGTTGAAGCAGCTGGTTGCCTATGTTGGCTTTGATGCCTTCATTGCAGGATCCCGTCAGTACTTCAGGGACCACGCCTTCGGGAACACTTCCCTCCAGGATCTCCTGGCGGCCCTCAGCGCGGCCTCGGGACGGGATCTGGCCGGATGGGCCCGGCAGTGGCTGCAGACATCCGGCATCTCCACTATTTCGGCCGAGATTGTGGAAGACGACGGGATACTCGGTGCGGTAACGCTCCGGCAGGACGCCATCGATCCCCTCACCGGTCACCAGGAACTCCGTCCGCACCGTATGCGGCTGGGCCTGTATGACGCCGACTCAACGGGTGCCTTGGTAAGGACCGAAAGCATCGACGTAGACGTTGCAGGACCCAGCTCACTGGTGACGGAATTGCAGGGAAGGCGCCGGCCAGCGCTGCTCCTGGTCAACGATGACGACCTCAGTTACGTCAAGGTCCGGCTGGACAGCCGATCCGAACACACGGTAAGGACATCACTGAACAGGATTTCGGATCCTATGGCACGTGCTCTCTGCTGGACTGCGCTTTGGGATTCGGCCAGGGATGGCGTCACACCGGCGGCCCGTTACGTGACCGCCGTCGAGCAGTTCGCGCCTTCGGAAACGGGTATAGGTGTCCTGCTCAACGTGCTGGGCAACGCTGCCAGTGCCATCGAGCGCTACGTCCCCGCGGCCACGCGCGAGGGCGTGCGGAAGGATTTTCTGGGAGTAGCCGCTGAGCAGTTGATGGCTGCTGTTCCCGGCTCTGACCAGCAACTTGCCTGGGCCAGGACCGTGGCTGACGTTTCCAGGCACGGTGACAGCCAGCTCCCCCTGGTGCGGGGAATACTGGACGGCACCACCGTGGTGGAAGGCCTGGCCGTGGACGCTGAACTGCGCTGGAGCCTGTGGCAGGCGTTGGCAGCCCATGGGCAGGCGACCCTCGCGGAGTTGGACCGGGAGCTTGACGCTGATACCACAGCATCGGGCAAGGAGGGCTATGCTCTGGCCTCGGCCGCCCGTCCGGAGGCCTCAGTTAAGGCCGCAGCCTGGGATTCCATCGTCAACAGCACCGGTCTTTCCAACGAGATCCTCAGCGCCACCATAGCGGGGTTCGTCACTGCTCCCGGAGAGCTTCCTGAACGCTACATCGAGCCCTACTTCGAGTGCCTTGAACGAGTGTGGTCCGAACGGAGTATTGAAATCGCGGGCCGGATTGTCCGTGGACTCTTTCCCGGAGCCCAAAATCTCACCGAAGGCATGCGGCCTGCCGAGCATCCGGTCCTGCTGAGGACGGACCGTTGGCTTCATGAGCACCCAGGTGCTCCCCGTGCCCTGCGGCGCATCATCATCGAGCAACGGAGCCACTTGCTGAGAGCGTTGACCGCACAAGCGGCTGGGTGACCGCTCAAGCCGGTTGTGGGGAACGCCTAGGGAACCCGGTTCAGCCATTCCTCAGTGCCAAACTTCTCATTCACACGCTGCCTGGCTTCGTCGAGTTCACTCTCGGTGAGCCGTGATTCAACGGCACCGTAGCGTTCGATGAAGACATCCTGCATCGCCTCAATGATTGCCGACCGTGCGAGACCTGACTGGCGACGCAGGGGGTCCACGCGCTTCTTGGCGCTCCGGGTTCCTTTGTCCGAGAGCTTTTCCTTGCCGATGCGCAAGACCTCTACCATCTTGTCGGCGTCGATGTCGTAGCTCATGGTGACGTGATGGAGCATGCCGCCGTTAGCGAGCCTTTTCTGTGCGGCACCACCGATCTTGCCTTGATCGGTGGCGATGTCATTCAAGGGCACGTAGAAGGCAGTAATGCCCAGTTTTTCCAAGGCTGCCATGACCCAGGCATCGAGGAATGCGTAGGAGTCAGCAAAGCTGATGCCGTCCACCAGCGTCTGCGGCAGGTACAGCGAATAGGTGATGCAGTTTCCGGCCTCCATGAACATGGCACCTCCACCACTGATGCGACGCACCACGGAGATACCATGCCGCATGACCCCGTCCGGATCCACCTCGTTCCGCACCGACTGGAAGCTGCCGATCACCACGGATGGTTCTTCCCAGTCCCAGAACCGCAACGTGGGATTGCGTCGACCGGCTCCCACCTCTGCCGTGAGCACCTCATCCAGCGCGACGTTCACCTGAGTGGGCAGGACTGACGGCGGGATGACTTCCCACTGGTGGTCCGCCCAGCCTGTGGCCTTGGACAGTGCGCGACGGACTGCTACCGCCACCGCTTCGGCGGAGAAACCGAACATGACGGTGTTTTCGGGGAGGCCGCCCGTGACGGCCGCGGCGATGTCCGCCGCTGTTGAGTCTTCAGGAAGTCCGGTCAGCGCGCGGTTGATGTCCTCAAGGGCTTCATCGGGCTCCAGGAAAAAATCGCCGCTCAGCGAAACATTGGTAAACCGTCCATCAACCACCACCAGGTCAACTACTACGAGTTTGCCGCCCGGTACTTTGTATTCGCCGTGGAGGCGCGTGCCGTCGTCGTGGGTGGGCTGTTCGTGGGCCGGGTGGGAAGTCATGGTTTCCATCTTGCCGGAAAACGCAAAAGCCCGCATTGCCGGAAGTCCAGCAATGCGGGCCTTGAAAGCCTTGGGGTGAAGTGGGTTACTTCGAGCCGCCGAAGCCCTTGAAACGAGCGTTGAAGCGCTCGACGCGGCCAGCGGAGTCCATGATGCGCTGCTTGCCCGTGTAGAACGGGTGGGACTCCGAAGAGATTTCGACGTCGATAACCGGGTAGGTGTTTCCGTCTTCCCACTCGATGGTCTTCGAGGAAGACACGGTGGACTTGGTCAGGAACTGAGTACCGGAGGCCAGGTCGTTAAAGACAACAGCTTCGTACTTCGGGTGGATATCAGACTTCATAATGGGACCTTTTGTTCACGCAACTGGATTTTGCCAGCTGCCAGGTATGAATGGAGGTGGTCCGTGGCTGCAATGCGAACATTCCAGCGGGCGGGCCAACAACCAATCATAGCGGAAACGCCCATGCCAGACGAACCGGACTCAGTGCTGCGGACGAAGCTCCCAGAACGCCACTGCCGAGGCGGCTGCGACATTGAGTGAGTCCACACCTGCGCGCATGGGAATCTTCACGGTGAGGTCGACGGCGGCCAGCGTCTCCTCACTCATGCCGGCACCTTCGGTCCCCAGCACCAAGGCGAGTTTCGGGTAGTCTCTGGCGGCGAGTTCGTCCAGGGTCAACGCATCATCGGTCAGCTCCATGGCGGCCACCGTGAAGCCTTGCTCCTGCAGGCCTGCCAAGCTCTCAGGCCAGCTTTCCAAGCGCGCCCACGGTATTTGGAAGACCGTTCCCATGCTGACCCGAACGCTGCGCCTGTATAAGGGGTCCCCGCACCTGGGTGATACCAGCACGGCGTCCACACCCAGCGCCGCAGCTGAGCGGAAGATGGCGCCAACGTTGGTGTGGTCCACGATGTCCTCCAGCACAGCCACGCGTTGGGCGTTGCTAAGGAGCTGCGCCAGCGGAACGGGGGCTGGCCGGTGCATTGCAGCCATCGCTCCGCGGTGCAGGTGGAAGCCGGTGATCTCTTCCAATAGTGCAGCTTTGCCAATGAAAACCGGAACGTCGGGATACGCCTGGAAAACATCGTCCAGGTCCTCAAGCCACTTCTCCGCCAGGAAAAAGGAGCGTGGCTGATGGCCTGCGGCCAGTGCCCTGCGGAGGACCTTGGAGGATTCGGCGATGTACATGCCTTCCTGGGGCTCCCGGAGCTTCCGAAGATGAACATCGGTCAGCGTTGTGTAGTCGCTGACGCGGGGATCCTCGGCCGACTCAAGGTAGTGGAACGTCAAGGTGCGGTCACTTCAGCAGGTTGGCGATCATGAAGCCCAGTGCCACGATGCCGAGGACGAAGATCACGGCCCGCAGGACCTTCGGGGACAGCTTTCGGCCTACCTTTGAACCGATCAAGCCGCCAATGGTGGAGCTTACGGCGATGATGAGGACGAACAACCACTCAATACGGTCGAACGCAAAAATCAGGTAGGAAACGGCGGCAACCATGTTGACGCCCAGCACCAGGATGTTCTTCATGGCATTCGCGTTTTGCATGGTGCCGGAGAGGAAGACCCCCAGAATCCCCACCAGCAAGATTCCCTGTGCTGCCACGAAGTAACCTCCGTATACGCCTGCCAGGTACACGAGGACCACTAAAAGGACGTCGTGATTTCGATCGCGGATGGCATGCTCGGGGTTTTGTTCCCTGTTCTTCACCCAGGACTGCAGCTTGGGCTGGAAGACCACCATCAGCAAAGCCAGTATCAGCAGCACTGGGGCTACGTAGTGGAACACCTTCTCCGGGAGGTGGAGCAGCAGCCAGGCACCGGTAATGCCGCCCAGCAACGAGGCCGGCAAGAGTTTCATCAATTGCCGACCGCGGCCGGCGAGTTCGCGCCGGTAGCCCCAAGCGCCGGCGGCAGTCCCCGCCACCAGGCCCATGGCGTTGCTCATGGAGGCAACCACTGGCGCTGTGCCAATGGCGATGAGAACGGGGAATGTAACAAGGGTGCCGGAGCCGACGACGGCATTGATGGTGCCGGCCCACAAGCCCGCGAAAAAGACCAGGATGCTGCTAACAATCTCCACAGTAAGTTACAGAACTCCTCTAGCGCCGGGCAGTAGCCGTGTAGCGGCCGGCGTTCTCCGAAACATCCAAGGCCAGGCCGAAGGTGTTGCTGAGGTGCTCGTCGGTGAGTACTTCCTTGATGGGCCCAGCAGCGACCACTCCGCCTTCGCGCAGCAGCATGGCGTGAGTGAACCCTGGCGGCACTTCCTCAAGGTGGTGGGTGACAAGGACCATGGCCGGAGCTGCTTCGTCACTGGCGAGTTCGCCCAACTTGTGGACCAGTTCTTCGCGTCCCCCGAGATCAAGGCCGGCTGCGGGCTCGTCCAGCAGAAGCAGTTCGGGGTCCGTCATCAGTGCGCGGGCAATCTGGACACGTTTGCGCTCACCCTCGGACAGGGTGGCGAACGTCCGGTTCAGGAGAGGACCCATCCCCCAGTCGTTGAGCAGGGCAAAGGCGCGGCGTTCGTCGTCGCGCTCATAGCCCTCGCGCCAGCGGCCGGTAACTCCGTAGGCAGCGGTCACCACAACGTTGAGAACGTTCTCGTGTTCGGGAATCTGGGTGGCAAGAGCGGCGGAGGAAAGTCCGATCCGGGGTCGCAGTTCAAAGACGTCCACGCGGCCCAGGGTTTCGTCAAGGATTCCGGCCTTGCCGCTGCTTGGGTGCAGGCGGGCGGCAGCAATCTGGAGGAGGGTGGTCTTGCCGGCTCCATTGGGTCCCAGGATGACCCAGCGTTCGCCTTCGTTGACCTGCCAGTCAACCTTGTCCAGCAGGGTCTTCTTGCCTCGGACAACGCTGACGGAAGCCAATTCCAGAACATCACTCATAGCAGTAGACACTAGGACAAAAATACATATGACTGATAACCGGCAGTGAAGCAGGCTCTGTGTGGCGAAACGAATTCGGGCGCGTGCAACGCCCTCAGTAGGATTGGGGCCATGACTTCGAACTTGGCTGCAGTCAGCTATGGCGTGAACTTGTCCCCCGAATCCCTCGACAATGTGCGGAAGACGCTGGCCGATGCCGGCGCGGCAGTGTCATCGGAATCACAGGGTGGAGACGAGCGCTTTGGAGTGCACACGGCCGCTCTCTTGGTGGGCGGGGACACGGATGTGGAACTGCGCACCATGCGTCGGCTGGTGGCAGAGGCCGCAGAAGCAGGGGTGGATACTGCCATCGTGCCTGAATCGTTGCGCCAAGCCGCCCGAAAGCTCTTGATCATGGATGTTGATTCCACGCTGATCCAGCAAGAGGTCATTGAACTGCTGGCAGCGCACGCTGGCAAACGCGAGGAAGTCGCTGCCGTCACCGAAGCCGCAATGCGCGGCGAGTTGGACTTTGCCCAGAGCCTCCACGCCCGCGTTGCCGTCCTCGCAGGCCTGCCTGCCGCCGTCGTCGATTCTGTTCGCCAAGAGGTGCGCCTCAGCCTTGGTGCTGCAGAACTTGTGGCGGCTTTCAAGAAGGCGGGCCACGTGGTGGCGGTGGTGTCCGGAGGATTCAACCAGATCCTGGGTCCGATCGCTGATGAGCTCGGCTTGGACCATTGGATCGCCAACGAGCTTGAAATCGTCGACGGCGCGTTGACCGGTAAGGTGCTGGGCGCGGTGATCGATCGGGCCGCCAAGGAAAAGTACTTGCGCGAGTGGGCGGCTGCTGAGGGCATCAGCCTTGAGCACACCATCGCAGTGGGCGACGGTGCCAATGACCTTGACATGCTCAGTGCTGCCGGCATTGGAGTTGCTTTCAATGCCAAACCTGCTGTTCGCGCGGTGGCAGACGCCGTGATCACCATGCCGTATTTGGACGCCGTGCGGCACATAGCCAACGTGTGATTGCAGGGGCGCATTTTCCCCGAGCCCCTCTCCAGTCCCCTCGCAAAGCACCGGCGCGGTTATCCCGCCGGTGCTTTGACGTATCTGCGTGCCCGTTATCGACGCTCAAAACGTAAAGACCCGATCTGAAACAGTAAAACCAATTTCGTGACGCAGAAACAGAAACAATTTATACAATTGTCATTCTTTCTGGTGACGGAATACCCTCGATGGTAGCCGAGGGCGTATTTCAGTCTCCGATGCCCCTTAATTGTGTAAAGTGGAGATTCTTATCAATATCTCCGCATTATCAGCGGTTGACCGGAATGACGAAATTCGAGGGTAGGAAGTGGGCCGTTCAGAGCGCACATGGAAATGGTGGAAACGCGGCGAAGGCTACCAATCCAACGCCCATGAACAAGATGGCGCGGAAGGTCCCTTGTCACCCTTGCTTGAGATCCTCCACTTGGATCTTGATGACGACGACGCAAGCCGGTTTGTCGACTTCACAGAAACTCCCGATTACTCAATAGAACAGGAACTACCGGATATGAGCACACTGGACGAAGCCATAAAGCAACTGCTGGCCATCGAAGGATCAACTGGTGCTGCCGTGGTGGACTACTCCAGCGGCATGGCCTTGGCCCAGGGCGGAAGCCCCGGCTTTGACCTCGGAGTTGCTGCAGCCGGCAACTCCAACGTGGTGAGCGCCAAGTTGCGTACCATGGCCGACCTAAGCCTTGACAGCGACATCGAAGACATTCTTATTACCTTGGGAACGCAGTACCACCTCATCAACGTACTGAACTCGAGCGGCTCCAAGGGGCTGTTCGTCTACCTTGTGCTTGACAGGACCTATGCGAACCTGGCGCTTGCCCGGCACAAGCTCAAAAACCTCGCCAAGGACATCACCATCTGATCTTTCGAGGAAAGTCACTAGGGGCGGTGGCGCATCATGCGTCACCGCCCCTATTGCCGTGGCAGGGATCCAACGCGTCAAATTCTCGCGCGCCGGGCCTCGCTGCTGCCTGATTCAAATTTCACGCCCAACATATGGTGCACCAGCACATCTTCGTTGGTGTTGGCATTGGCCTCGATGGTCACGAGTTCGCCGTCTCGCATGACACCCACCCGGTGGCACCAGCTGATCAGTTCGGACAGGTCCGAGGACAGGAGAATAATGGCCACGCCTGTTTGGCTGAGCTCGTTGAGCATCTGGTAGACCGCTTCCTTGGCGCCGATGTCGATTCCGCGGCTCGGATGGCTAAGGATCAAGAGGTCGCAGCCTGTGGTCATCCACTTGGCAAGCTGCACTTTCTGGCGGTCGCCGCCCGAAAGCGTACTGATGTTTCCGTGGATGTTGGTGGTGCTGATGCGCATGCGTTGAATGACTTCCGCAACCCCACGAAGCTGCGTGATCTCATCCCGAAGGCTCGTTTCTCCCCCTTCCACGCCTCGCTGAAGGCCTGCCACTATGGTTCCCGTGGCCTGGTCAGCGTCGAGGGCATCGGACAAGTATCCGATCTTCAACCGCATGGCATCCTCGACCGACCGTATCTGCACTGCTTGTCCATGCATGAGCAGGTGGCCTGAGGTGCCGGGGCGGACACCCGCCAGCGCTTCGACCAACTCGTAGACGCCGGAACGATGCGTTCCTGCCAAGCCAAGAATCTCGCCCCTGCCCACACTGAAGGTAATGTCCCGAACCCTGTCCCCCACGCTGAGGGACACTACCCGCAGGACCTCATCAACCTCGGCGGGGTCGCTGGGCCTGGCGCTGCCTTCCAGTTCGTGCTGAAGCAACAGGAAGGCCAGTTCGTCGACGTCGGTATGGCTGGCCTCCAGGATTTTGTGCACCCGGCCTTCCCTGAGTATGGCTATGCGGTGGGCAATGGATCGGACCTCGTCCAGGCGATGGGTGATGTAAATGATGGCCCGTCCTTGCCGGACGAGCATGCGCAGAACCTGATGGAGCACGGCGACGTCATGGTCCGGAAGCGATGCAGCAACCTCGTCCATGATGACGAGCTGGGCTTCTTCGGCGACCATCCTCAGGACTTCCACCAGGGCTTGCTCAGCACGGATGAGGGATCCAGCTTTGGTGTCCGGATCCAGGCTGACGCCGATGTCACCGATCAGCTGGCTTGCTTGCTCACGGAGTTCCTCGTGGGGCCTGTCTGCCTGGAACGTACCGCGAAAGATGGCTTGTGCGATGGTTAGCTGGGGGTCGATCCTGAAGTTCTGCGGGATGAGGCCGACTCCGCAGGCTTGCGCTTCATCAAGGGATTCCGGCCCATACTTTTCTCCCGCCAGCGTCATCAGCCCGGCGTCGTGTTGATGCAAGCCGGCCAGTACACCCATCAGCGTGGTTTTTCCCGCACCGTTGGTTCCGATCAAACCCAGGATCTCGCCTCGTCGTACCGAAAGTGCAACGCCTTTGAGGATTCGCCGCTGATCGTATGATGCATGAATATTATCGGCGTGCAATAACAGGTCCAACGAAAGCTCCTAATGCAAGGGGACAATAATCGCCCTGTGAGTCAACCGAGTAGCTTCCACATGCTGCATGAGGTTGCTGAGCGTATCTAAACTCCCAACCCGGGGTTGTGCGGCCCGTTGATAACCAAGGGCGAGGGCGCCTTTGAGAGTCAATCAGATCAAATCCCATATTGCAAAGCGATTGCCGTAAAACAATAAAGCGCATTTCGTGACGCGAAAATCAAAATAATTGTTGGAATCGTTATTGTTCACACGCCAAGGCGTGTTTAAGCAGCAGAGGCCCGGGACACATGTCCCGGGCCTCTGCTGGAGTGGTGTGCGAAAGCTACTCTGACGTTTTGTCGAAGTAGTCGGCGCCGCCCACATATTCAGTGTGGCCGGATTCGACGTCGGCGGTCACCATCTTTGCCACCTCGGCTGCGAACTCCTCCACGGAGTAGAGCTTGCCGGCTTCCGCGCGGCGCGCTTCGATAGCGCCCGGGTTGGAGCGATCAAGCAACGTGGCAGTCACGGTGCCCTCGATCATATCGCCGGACACAACCACCAGTGAGATGCCCTTGTCCGCAAGGTTGGGCAGGAGGGCGCGCAGGGCATCCTCACCGGCGCGCTTGCTCTTTGCCACAGGCTCATACTCGGGCATAGTGGGCACGGTCTCCACAAAGTGCGCCTGGTGGCTGGTGACGAATACCACGCGAGATCCCTCGGGCATGAGGGGAACAGCCGCATTGAGCATGTTGACCTGGGCATCGCGGTTCAGCTTGAGTGCGTACCCCTCCTCCATGCCGGATTCCATACCGCCGGAGGCATTGAGGACCAGGATATCGAGGGAGCCGAACTCTTCCATCGCGGTGCTGGCCAGTGCGTGAACTCCTTCATCGGTAGTGAGGTCTGCGCCGACGGCGGCTGCACGTCCACCTGCAGCCTGGATCCCGGCCACTACCTTGTTGGCGCGAGGCGCCTTCTGGCGGTAGTTGACCACGACGGCGGCGCCCTCACCTGCGAGGATCTTGGCAACTTCGGCGCCAATTCCGCGGGAGGACCCTGTGACGATCGCGGTCTTGTTATCCAGCATTCCCATTCGTGCTCCTTTTGTTCACTTCATCCAAATTCGGTGGGCTCGGGTTCCATCATGCCAGCGGCACGGGAGAAATCCGTTGTTGCCCTCGAACAAAAACTTATGTGCGGGCTAGTTGCCTAGTGGCCCATCCCCAGGCCGCCATCCACAGGAATCACGGCTCCGGAGATGTACGCGGCCTCGTCACTGGCAACCCAGCGCACCACGTTTGCTACCTCGGAAGCTTCAGCGAAGCGTCCGGCGGGAACGTTGGCCAAATAGGACTTCTGCGTTTCCTCCGGCAATTCAGCAGTCATATCTGTGTTGATGAACCCGGGTGCAACAACGTTGGCCGTAATGCCGCGGCTGCCGAGTTCGCGCGTCAGCGAGCGTGCAATGCCCACCATGCCTGCCTTGGAAGCGGAGTAGTTGATCTGGCCGGGGGCGCCATAGAGACCGGAAACCGACGAGATGAGGACAACGCGGCCTTTCCGCAACCGGATCATGCCTTTGGAGGCCCGCTTGATGACACGGAAGGCGCCGGTGAGATTGGTGTCCAGGACTGACGTAAAGTCGTCCTCGCTCATGCGCAGCAGCAGCGTGTCCTTGGTAATGCCCGCGTTGGCAACCAGTACCTCCACAGGGCCATGCGCCTCTTCGACAATCTTGAACGCAGCGTCAATCGACGCCTCGTCCGTGACGTCGGCCTTCACCCCCAGGATGCCCTCAGGCAATTCTGATTCACTGCGGTAGGTGACAGCCACCTTGTCTCCATTGGCAAGGAAAGATTTGGCAATGGCGAGGCCGATGCCCCGGTTGCCGCCGGTGATCAGGACGCTGCGGCCGGTGGTTACTGCTTCAGACATGGGTTTGCTCCAGGTTCCGCGGCATTTGCCAGGCCGCTATGAGAGAGGGATTTTCTGAGTTGATCCTATCTGGCGGGCGCTGCAACCGGCGGGTAACCGGTCATCAGTGTGGTTTGGGCGAGTACGTCCTTGGTGAGAGAATTGATGAAGGCCTTTGGAGCGTGATGATTCAGTTGTGACACGAGAAAACAGTCCCCTGCAGCAAGTGCCCGGGGAACCGGACGCTTTTTCCGGTGCCCCCGAAGTCCACAGCATCACAGACGCCGCTGCTGCCCACTCCGAAGACATGCGTGATCGCATGGTCAAGTACGCGGTAGCCATGGGTATTCGCATGGTCTGTATCATCCTCATTTTTGTGGTCGATGGCTGGTTCAAGATCATTGCCATTGTGGGCGCCGTCTTCCTGCCGTGGATTGCGGTAGTCATAGCCAATGGCAATGACAAGGCCGAGGACCATAGCGAGTCCTTGTTGGACTACGTCGCCGTCCCTGAATTGGAACGTTCCCCCGAGCCTGAAGAAGCTCCCGTGGACGCCCCAACCGTGCTCCAAGGTGAACTGGTGGATGACGAAACACCTGGCACATCAGGAGGCCCGGCCACGGGCCATTCAAGCGATGCCGGACAGTCCGGCGACGAACGGGCGGCTTCATGAATATCTTCAACCTCGGCGGCCCGGGTGCGGCCAGCGGGGAGTCCGGACGCGCCACGGCTACGGCAACGTGCTCCCGCAAAGGTTGCCGCGCCGGCGCAGAGTGGCAGCTCCTGTGGAACAACCCGCGCATTCACACGCCGGATCGCCGTAAGGTGTGGCTTTCGTGCGGCGAACACCGGGACTGGCTGGAGGATTACCTGCAGACGCGTGGCCTCTGGAAGGAAACACTGCCGTTCAAGGCCAGTGAAGCAACAGCGAATGAGGCTGGCTGAATGTACCGTTTTCTCTTCTCCAGCAAGTGGCTGGGGTACTTCGTGCTGGCTGTTATTTTCGCCACAGCCTGTGTCTTCCTGGGGCGATGGCAGATGGACCGCCGGGCTGAGACGTTGGCAGAAATCAATCGGGTGGTGAGTAACTACTCGGCCACCCCCATCCCCTACGCCCAGATCAAGGACGAGTTCGACTCCCTGGACCCTGAACGGGAATGGACGCAGGTTGAGCTACGGGGCAGTTATGACCTCGACGGGCAGCGGGTTGTGCGCAACCGGCCGCTTAACGGCCAGCCAGGCTACGACGTCGTGGTTCCATTCCGGCTGACTACAGGCGAAGCAGTCGTGATCGACCGCGGCTGGCTACCCATCGGCAACAACACACCAGGCCGGCCTGACGTGATCCCTGCTCCACCCACTGGTGAAGTAACTGTGGTGGCCCGTCTCAAGCCTGCCGAACCCAAGCTGGATCGTGGCGCGGTTGACGGTCAGCTGGCTTCGATTGACCTCGCAAGCTTTGCCGAGGAACTCCCTTATCCAATCGCAACAGGTGCTTACGGGCAGTTGGCCAGTGAATCTCCTGCAGTGCGGCCGATGCCCACGCCTTTCCCCAAGCCGGCCACTGAGGAAGGGACGCACCTCTCCTACTCACTGCAATGGTTCGCCTTCGGCGTCCTGATGTTCATCGGCTTTGGATACGCTGCACGGCAACAGGCCCGGAACGCCGCCATTGATGCCGAAGACGAAGAGGACGAGCAGATCATGGCCGCGGGTGGCACGCCCAGGAAGCGTGCCCCCGCTCCCCGGAAAAACAAGCGACCCACGTCCGAAGAAGAGGAAGACGCCATCCTTGATGCTCAGGGCTACTGATCCGGTTCACGATCCGGTGCTCAATGTCCGGTCCGCTTTGACTGCCGCCGGCGCCGAGGACACCGTCCGGACATTCGAGGAAAAGGTCCCTACAGCTGCCGCCGCTGCTGCTGTGTTGGAATGTGAAGTCACGGCAATCACCAACAGCCTGGTCTTCGAACTTGATGGCGAGCCGCTGCTCATCCTCGCAAGCGGTGCGGCGAAGGTGGACACGGGGCTTGTGGCGGAGAAGCTGGGGGCCGGCAAAATCCGCCGCG
Source organism: Paenarthrobacter sp. TYUT067 (assembly GCF_023656375.1). Classification (NCBI taxonomy): domain Bacteria; kingdom Bacillati; phylum Actinomycetota; class Actinomycetes; order Micrococcales; family Micrococcaceae; genus Paenarthrobacter; species Paenarthrobacter sp. TYUT067. The sequence goes on along the minus strand of NZ_JAMOIT010000006.1, from coordinate 98,546 downwards.
CAAAACCCGACTTCGTGCTGGAACACACAGGCCAGGAAGTAGGCGGAGTAGCGCCCGTAGGCCACCCCAGGAAACTCCGCACCATCCTGGACACCTCGCTCCAAGAACACCCACTTCTCTGGGCAGGAGCCGGAGACCACAACTCCATGTTCTCCATCAGCTACGAAGAACTAGCGCGCATCACCGACGCTGAAGAACTCCGGGTCCGCTAGCTGCATCAGCCTGCGGGGGTGACCCCACCGCGAGCGAAGCGACGAGGTTGATCTGCGTAGCGTGCGTCTAAGCGAGGAACGAGCGAGCACGCGGCAGATCGAGCACGCCGCGCAGCGGAACGCAACCAGACGCGACGCAGCGGACGCAACACGCGCGCAGCCGAACGCAACCAGGGCTTACGCCAGCGTGATCAAGTCCAGGTAGTCCTCGTTCCAGTGGTCTTCAACACCGTCCGGGAGCAGCACAACGCGCTCCGGGTTCAGCGCTGACACGGCACCTTCGTCGTGGCTGACCATGACGACGGCGCCACTGTAGTTCTTGAGCGCACCCAGGATCTCTGCGCGGCTGGCCGGGTCCAGGTTGTTGGTGGGCTCATCGAGGAGCAGCACGTTGGCGCTGGAGGCAACAATGGTGGCCAGGGCCAGGCGTGTCTTCTCACCGCCGGAGAGGACGCCGGCGGGCTTGTCCACGTCGTCGCCGGAGAACAGGAACGAGCCCAGGATGCCTCGGACTTCGGCATCCTTCATGTCCGGAGCTGAAGACCGCATGTTTTCCAGGACCGTTCGGTCGACGTCGAGGGTCTCATGCTCCTGGGCGTAGTAGCCCACCTTGAGGCCGTGTCCGGGGATGATGTCGCCGGTGTCAGGCTTATCGACGCCGGCCAGCATGCGCAGAAGAGTGGTCTTGCCCGCACCGTTGAGTCCAAGGATGACCACCTTGGAACCGCGATCGATTGCCAGGTCCACGTCCGTGAAAATCTCCAGCGAACCGTAGGACTTGCTCAATCCCTCCGCAGTCAAGGGGGTCTTGCCGCAAGGAGACGGATCCGGGAACCGCAGAGCTGCCACGCGGTCGTTTTCGCGCACTGCCTCCAAGCCGCTCAGGAGCCGCTCTGCTCGCTTGGCCATGTTTTGGGCAGCGACGGCCTTGGTTGCCTTGGCGCGCATCTTGTTGGCCTGGTCGATCAGGACCTGCGCCTTCTTTTCGGCGTTGGCGCGTTCACGCTTCCGGGCGCGTTCATCCGTTTCGCGCTGGAGCAAGTAGCGCTTCCAGTCCATGTTGTAGTAATCGATCTGGGCGCGGTTGGCGTCCAGGAGGAAGACCTTGTTCACCGTCGCCTCGAGCAGGTCGGTGTCGTGACTGATCACGATCAAGCCACCCTGGTGGTTCTTCAGGAAGTCACGCAGCCAGGTGATGGAGTCGGCGTCAAGGTGGTTGGTGGGTTCGTCGAGGAGCAGGGTCTCCGCATCGGAGTACAGGATGCGCGCCAACTCCACACGGCGGCGCTGGCCACCGGAAAGGGTCTTGAGTGGCTGGTTGAGGAGGCGATCCGGCAACGCAAGGTTGGAGGAGATCGCAGCAGCTTCAGCTTCCGCTGCGTAGCCACCGCCCGAGAGAAACTCAGCCTCCAGGCGGTCGTAGCGATTCATGGCTTTACGCTGGACCGCCGCGTCATCGCTTGCCATATCCTCGTGGGCCTTCTTCAGCTTGCCCACCACCACATCCAGGCCGCGGGCCGAAAGGATGCGGTCACGGGCGAGCTGTTCCATGTCCGGAGTCCGCGGATCCTGTGGAAGGTAGCCGATCTCACCGCTGCGGGTGACCTTACCCCCGGCGGGGAGCCCTTCGCCGGCGAGGACCCGGGTGAGTGTGGTCTTGCCGGCACCGTTACGTCCGACGAGTCCAATCTTGTCCCCTTTGTCCACCCTGAAGTTGACCTGGTCCATGAGCAGGCGTGCGCCGGCGCGGAGTTCGAGGTCCTGGACGGTAATCAATTCGGGTGATGCCTTTCAATGGGGAACGCTCGCGGGGACCGGTGGGTCCGATAAGTGCGGCGGGGGCGGCCGTGAGAACAGCCTGTTCAAGTCTACCGGTACCTAGGCCGCTGTCTGACATCGGTCCTCCCAAGAGGAAACTGTGCTGACGGCCAAAGAATTCCGGGTCAGTGTTGTGGAAAGACTCCAAAATCCCGATTCCGTTCCCTCCGTACTCTCGACAACAGGGGAAACAAGAACATTCATCGCATCGCATTACACCCGATAGGACCGTCATGAGCCAGACCAACTCTTCCACTTCCGCTGCTACACTGCAGCGAACCGCGTCCTCCCGAAAACGCTGGACGGCCACAGACTTGGGCCTCATCGCAGTTTTCGCCGCCCTCGTAGCGGCCTCGGCAATTGTCCCGGGCATTCCGGTAGGCGCTCTTGGCGTTCCCATCACTTTGGTGACGTTGACGGTGATGCTCAGTGGACTGGTGCTCGGAGCCGGGCGTGGTTTCGCCGCCGTCGGGCTTTACGTGTTGCTCGGCTTCGCCGGTCTGCCGATCTTCAGCGGCGGGCGCAGCGGTTTGGGTATCCTCGCCACGCCCTCCGCCGGTTACATCATCGCGTTCCCGCTGGCGGCAGCCGCGACCGGTTACCTAACATCGGTGGTCATCCGCAGGACAGTCAAGTTCCGTTCACTGTGGCTCTTCGCAGCGACCATGGTGAGCAGCATCGTGGTTATTCACGCCCTCGGCGTCCTGGGCATGATGGTCAATGCCAAGTTGGATTTCACCAAGGCCTTCCTCGCAGACCTCCCTTTCGTCCCCGGCGATATCATTAAGAACGTCCTGGCCGTGATCATCGCCGTGGCAATCCACAAAGCCTTCCCGGATGTCTTGGTACGCCGGGTCAAGTAAGCGGGAACAATCACTCCATGAATTCCATCAGTTTCAGCAGGGTTTCGGTGCGTGTCGCAGTCGATGGCAGCGACACCCCCAAAACCCTGCTGCAAAATTTTTCCCTGGACCTCGCAGAACGCAGGATTGGAGTCATCGGCGCCAACGGCTCCGGAAAGTCCACGCTGCTGCGGCTCGTGAATGGCTTGGTTGAACCGAGCGAAGGCACAGTGGTAGTCCACGGAGATGACACTCTTGCCGATGTCCGCCGTGTCCGGGGCAATGTGGGTTTCGTCTTTACCGATCCCCTGTCACAGTTGGTGATGCCTACCGGGCGGGAAGATGTTGAGCTCTCGTTGCGCCGCTCCGTCAAGAACTCCAAGGAGCGGGCGGCGCGGGCAGAAGCAGTGCTGGATCGCTTCGGCCTGCTGCATCTGGCCGATCAAAGCATCTATGAACTGTCCGGTGGTGAAAGGCAGCTACTGGCCTTGGCCGCAGTCCTTGCGGTGGATCCCACCGTCCTGGTTCTCGACGAACCATCCACCCTCCTGGATCTTCGAAACCGCGAACTGCTGCGCCGCACAGTCGCTGGCCTGGATCAACAAGTCATCATGTCCACGCATGATCTCGACCTGGCCTTGGACATGGACAGGGTGCTGGTAGTTGAGGCCGGGCGTATCGTGTTCGACGGCGGTGCTGCAGACGGCGTCGCCCGGTACCGCGAGCTTTGCGCGGCTGCCCTGCCCGGTGCCGGCGTGGGTGATGTGCCGAGATGAGGGGGCATGGCTTCCTTATAGCCAACTACGTGCGAGGGAACTCGATCATCCACCGCACTCCCCTGTGGCTGAAATTTCTGGTTGTAGCGGCCTGCGGAGCGGCGTCCTTCCTTATTGTGGACTGGGCCGTGTCGCTGGTGGTCTTCGCCGTCATGTGTGGCTTATTCATGCTGACGGGGGCAGGCTTCCGCCGCCTTCTGAAGGCCATTTGGTTGGTGGCTCCTATCCTGCTGGTCATCGGTCTCTTCCAATGGTGGCAACTGGGCGGGCCCACCGCGGCACGCATCGTGTTCAATGTGCTGGTCTGCGTAGTGGCAGCTTCGGTCCTCACCGCGACTACTCCCGTGCAGGATCTTCTGGACGGCGTGGTGGCGTTGGCAAAACCGTTCCGGCGTTTCGGTGCCGATCCTGAACGATTCGCTTTGACCATCGCAGTGATGCTCAGGAGCATTCCCTTCATAGCCGGCGCCTTCACTGACGTAAGGGACTCAGCGCGGGCACGCGGGCTTGAACGCAATCCCCGCGCACTGGTGCTCCCTGTCTTCATCACCACTGTTGCGTATGCGCGCCAAACCGGTGATGCTTTGGCGGCCCGCGGGTTGGGCGAACCGGAGAGGGACTAGACCGGCGCAGGGGCTACAGCTTGGCGTACTGAAAGAGAGCTGCGGTTCCCATGCCTCCGGCGATACTGATCATGGCCAATGCCAGCGAACTCTCGCCCCGCACTGCGTAACTGCGGCGTGCTTGAGCCATCAACCTCGTCACCAGGACCGCTCCCGAAGCTCCGTAGCCATGACCCAAGGCAAGCGCGCCGCCATCAAGGTTGGCTTTCTGAGGATCAACGCCCAGATACTCCAGGCATGCGATGGTTTGGGAGGCGAATGCCTCATTGAACTCCACCAGATCAATGTCATCTGCGTCCACTCCATGGCGGTCCAGGAGCCGCTTGGCCGCGTGGGCTGCCCCTATGCCAAGAAATTCCGGATCAACGCCGACGGTCTCGCACCCCAGCACCAGCATCCCGTGCGTCGCGCCCAGGGTGCGGGCTCGTTTAAGGGACGTCATGACGACGGCGGACGCTGCGTCCGCGTCAAAGCATGAGTTTGCTGCCGTGACCGATCCGCCCGCCACGAATGCTGCTGGGAACCTCGCCATCAGCGGGGCCCGCAGTGAAGCTCGGGGGCCATCGTCCAGCGCCACCTGTTTCCCCTTGCTCTTGAGCGGAACAATTTCATCCTCAAAGAGCCCTGTCCTGGCAGCGTCAACGGCACGGTGATGGCTCCGGAGCGCGTACTCGTCCTGCCTCTGACGTGTCACGCCGAATTCGCGGGCGACATTCTCCGCCGCAACACCCATGTCCGGGTCGCCGAACTGCGGCGGCACAAAGCTGGCCCTGGAGTAGAAGTCGAGTTCGCCGTCGTCGTTTCTATTGGCCCGGGCCGGGGCGTTACTGATGCTTTCAACGCCCCCTGCCAAATACAGCGGATCCCCGCCGGCTGCCACCAAGCGGGATGCCAGTGCAATAGCGTCCAAACCTGAGCCGCATTGGCGGTCCACGGTAAGGCCAGGGACGTTGATGGGCAAACCCGCCTGGAGAGCTGCGAATCTGGCAACATTCCCGCCGCCGCCCACAGCATTGCCCACAATGACATCGTCCACCTCCGCCAGGTCCACGCCCGCTCTTTCAACCAGGGAAGCCAGTACGGGTGCCAGGAGGTCCGCGGCACGGAGGTGCTTCAGCCGGCCATTGGCACGACATATCGGGGACCGTAGTGCAGAGACAATGATGGGCTGTCGGGATTCATCGGCCCCACTGGCCGATCCGCTGCCGCTAACCAAGGACTTGCGCGCGCGGGTCATGGTTCTTGATCCAGTCCAGGAGAACTTTCCTGCTGACCTTGCCCCGGTCGGTCATGGGTAGCTCCGCCAACAAGTAATACTGCACCGGCCACTTGTCCCTGGCCAAGAGACCATCCAGGCCCGTGCGGAGCTGGGTGGCGGTGACCGCACCACAGGCAGGCACGACGCCGGCGATCACCTTTTGACCGCGGATGTCGTCTGGCACTCCAGCAGCCACCGCACCATCCACCCCGGGCACCGAAGCGATGGCAAGCTCAACCTCGTGCGGGTAGACGTTCTTGCCGGAGGTAATGATCATGTCCGAGCGACGGCCAAGGATATGCAGGGTGCCGTCCTCCAGAAAGCCCTGGTCCCCCACCGTGTACCAGCCATCAAGACACCGGAGGGCATGTCCGTCGTCGCCCCACAGGTAGCCGTTGCTGATCATCCCGCTGCGTACACTGATGTTCCCATGTTCCCCGTCGGGCAGGGGCCTGCCGGTGTCATCGAGGATGTTCAGTTCAACGCCTGGAAACGGGACGCCGATGCCGGTGCCACCGGCGTCCAACGGTTCGCCGGCAGCCAGCCGGGTCCCGGACACAAAGCTCAACTCCGAGGCACCGTAGTACTCGAAGATGGCCGCGCGGGGCGCCCACCGCCGTGCCGCTTCCAAGGTCCGGGCGTCCAGCTTGGAACCGGCACAGATGATGCTGCGGATACCGGAAGCATCAACGTCGCCGGCCAGTCCCCGCTCGCTGAGCAACCTCAGGGCAGTGGGCGCCAAAACAAGGCGGGTGATGCCGTCATGGCTGATGGCGGCATGGGCGTCGGCGACATCGAACGACTCAAGCGTATGGAAAGCCGAACCCGCGTACAGGCACTCTGAAAGGGCGAAAAGATTCAGGCTTGCTGACAAAGGACCGGGCGCAAGGGTCCGGTCCTCCTGGGACAAGCCAAAGAACTCGATGGAGGCATCGAAAGACACCTGCCAGGACCGGCGAGACCTGGTGAAGGCCTTGGGCACGGACGTGGTACCGGACGTGAGGCCGATGAGGAAGGTACTGGACGCGTCCCCGTCCACCAGTTCGGCGCCAACCGGTGTGGTGGTTGCGAGGACGCGTGAGGATACTTCTTCGATCATCGGGGCCGGCCATTCGGGGTCCAGAACGGCGCACCGCCGATCCCCCGCCACAGCGGCAGCATAGCGCTCCACGAAGCGCACAGAGTTGGGCTCTGCCAGAACGGTGGTGGCAGGGGCGTCCGCAACCAAGCCAGCTGCGGCGTCGCGGAGTCCCGCCCAGGTGAGCCGGCCGCTGCCCACAACGACGGCGGTGTCGTGGGGGCGCTCCTCGGCCCAGAGCTGAAGTTTATCCAGGAAAGGCATCCAAACAATTTTACGGCAGTGTCTGGCGCCAAGCACCAAAAGTGACGTCTATTCTGACTGTATGAGTTTCAATGACGGCGCGCAGCTTGACCCCTCCCAAGTGGAGGACCGACGTGGCAGTGGCATGGGCCGCGGTACCAAGATCGGTGGTGGAATCGGTGGCGGTATTGTGGTGCTGCTCCTGGCACTCTTCGGCATCAATCCCAGCATCCTTGGGGACCTGACCGGGGGCGGAATCCAGCCACCCGCCGTCGAAGGTGGCAGTGCCGGAGCCGGCGGCGTCCAGGAATGCCAGACCGGCGCCGATGCCGACAAACGCCTGGACTGCCGGATCACCGGTACGGTGAATAGCTTGAATGCTTTCTGGCCTGACTATCTGGCGGATTACAACGTCCAGTACCCGCGGCCCAAGACTGTCATCTTCAGCGAGGCCACAAACACCGGCTGTGGCGCGGCTACCAGCGCTGTTGGCCCCTTCTACTGCCCTGCAGACACCACCGCCTATTTCGATCCCGGCTTCTTCGATGAACTGGTGACCCGTTTTGGCTCTTCTGGAGGCCCGCTGGCACAAGAGTACGTAGTGGCCCACGAGTTCGGGCACCACGTCCAGAACATCCTCGGAAGCCTGGACAAGGCCCAGCAGGATCCACAGGGACCGCAGTCGGGGGCGGTGCGGGTGGAGCTCCAGGCAGACTGCTATGCGGGACTGTGGGTCCGCCATGCCACGACGCAGACGGATGCGAGCGGGAAGCCTTTCCTTGACCCCCTGACCCAGCAGGACCTGCAGGATGCGCTCTCGGCCGCTTCCGCCGTCGGCGATGACCGCATCCAGGAAGCCGCAACCGGCCGCGTCTCACCTGAGTCATGGACCCACGGCTCCAGCGAGCAGCGGCAAAAATGGTTCTATCAGGGGTACACCACGGGCGACATCAACAAGTGCGACACCTTCGGTGTGGCTGCGCCCTAAGGCATGACAACACCAAAAAGGAAGGGTTCCGGGTGATATACCCGGAACCCTTCCTTTGCCCGTTGCACGGGTGAAGGCTGGTTAGATGTTGAAGCCGAGGGCCCTCATCTGGTCCTTGCCGTCGTCGGTGATCCGTTCCGGACCCCATGGCGGCATCCATACCCAGTTCAGGCGCCAGTCGTCAACCACTCCGTCGAGGGACTTGCCCACCTGCTCTTCAAGCACATCCGTCAGCGGGCAAGCCGCCGTGGTCAGTGTCATGTCGATCAGGAGCGCGCCGTCATCGTCGGAGTACTTGAGTCCGTAAAGAAGGCCCAAGTCCACGATGTTGACCCCGAGCTCTGGGTCAATGACGTCCTTGAGCGCTTCCTCGACGTCCTCGAGGCTGGTTCGCGCCGTGTTGATTTCGGTCATGGAACGATCCTAACTAGGCCTGCACAGCAGGAGCAACGGCAACGCCGGCGCCTGGAGCGTAGCGGTCGTAGCCTTCTTCTTCAAGACGGTCTGCGAGCTCGGGGCCGCCCTCTTCAACAACCCTGCCGTCAACGAACACGTGAACGAAGTCCGGCTTGATGTAGCGCAGGATGCGGGTGTAGTGGGTGATGAGCAGCGTGCCCATGTTGCCCTCTTCGTGGGCGCGGTTGACGCCCTCGGAGACAACCTTCAAGGCGTCGACGTCCAAGCCGGAGTCGGTTTCGTCAAGGATGGCGAACTTCGGCTTGAAGAGTTCGAGCTGCAGGATCTCAACACGCTTCTTCTCACCACCGGAGAAGCCCTCGTTGACGTTGCGCTGTGCAAAGTCGGCGTCGATGCGCAGCTGCTGCATGGCAGCCTTGACGTCCTTAGTCCAGGTGCGCAGTGCCGGTGCTTCGCCGTCGATCGCGGTCTTGGCGGTGCGCAGGAAGTTGGTCATGGTCACACCGGGAACCTCTACCGGGTACTGCATGGCCAGGAACATGCCTGCACGGGCGCGCTCGTCGACGCTCATTTCCAGGACGTCTTCGCCGTCCAGCGTAATGGTGCCGCTGGTGACGTTGTAGCGCGGGTGACCGGCGATCGTGGAGGCGAGGGTGGACTTGCCCGAGCCGTTGGGGCCCATGATGGCGTGCGTTTCACCGGTCTTAATGGTGAGGCTGACGCCCTTCAGGATCTCCTTGGTGCCCTGCTCCGTCTCGATGCTGACGTGCAGGTCCTTGATTTCAAGAGTTGACATGCTCTTCTTTCTTTCCGTTCGTAAGTCTGGCGGTACTGGGCGCTCAGTAGTGATCTACCGAGGCACCGTTCACAACGTTGGTCACGTCCACGTAAACGTCGTCTCCATCGATGGTGACGGCAAAAACGGGGACGGGGTCATAAGCAGGCAGCTGGAGCGGTTGTCCGCTGCGGAGGTCGAACTGGGAACCGTGTCCCCAGCACTCGATCGCGCAGCCTTCAACCTCACCCTCGGACAACGAGATGTCCGCGTGCGAGCAGGTATCGGCGATCGCGTGGATCTCGCCCATCGAGTCCTTGACGATGGCTACAGGATAGTCATCGATCAGGACACGCAGCGCTTGCTTGACCTGGATGTCATTGGCGTTGCATACCAGTTCGCCCTTGGTTTCTTCACTCATTGTTTACTCTGCCTGGCCTGTCTTAGTTGTCGGTCGCGGCGAGTTCGCGCTCAACAGCTGCGGTCAGGCGATCTTCGATTGCCGGGACCTGGATCTGCTGGATGATCTCGTTGAGGAAGCCCCGGACCACCAGGCGGCGGGCAACCTTCTCAGGAATACCGCGGGCCATGAGGTAGAAGAGGTGCTCGTCATCGAAACGGCCGGTGGCGCTGGCGTGGCCTGCACCCTCGATCAAACCGGTTTCGATTTCGAGGTTGGGAACCGAGTCGGCGCGTGCACCGTCCGTGAGGACAAGGTTGCGGTTGGCCTCGTAGGTATCGGTACCTTCTGCTTCCTTACGGATCAGGACGTCGCCCACCCATACGCTGTGGGCATTGCGTCCCTGAAGAGCACCCTTGTAGAGGACGCGGGACTTGCAGTTGGCCACTGCGTGGTCAACAAAGAGGCGCTGCTCAAGGTGCTGGCCGGCGTCGGCGAAGTACAGGCCGAACATTTCGACGTCGGCACCGGGAGCCGTGAAACGCGTGGACGGCGTGACGCGAACGAGGTCGCCGCCAAGGCTGACCACGATGTGCTTGAACTTGGCATCGCGGCCGATCTTTGCCTGCTGCGAAGACGCGTGGACCGCGTCGTCTGCCCATTCCTGCAAGGAGACGACAGTCAGTTCAGCACCGTCCTCCACAATGATTTCCACGTTCTCGGAGACAACCGCGGAGCCCTGGTGATCCAGAACCACAACAGCCTTGGAGAAGCGTTCGGCCACAATCACGATGTGCTGTGCCGACGGCGCCTCACCAGCGCCGGTGACCAGGACGGAAACTTCACTCTCGGCCTGCAGATCGGCGGGCACGGTGATCACGGTGGCCTCGGCGAAGTTCTCCCAGGCATTGGCGGACACGAGGTCCTCGGGGATGCCCGCCTGGCCGATGCGCTTGTCATCGCGGCCAACAGTTTCAACAACGACGCCGGCCGGTGCGGTGACGCTGACAACAGGAGCTGCGCCGTTGAGGACATCGGTGTGGAGGCCGCGGAGGCGCTTCAACGGAGTGAATCGCCAGTCTTCCTCAAGGCCGTTCAGCGGCTTGAAGTCTGCAAGCTTGTACGAGGTGAGGCGGCCGGCGCGGGAGCTGTCCGGGATGCCGACCCCGCCACCGTGCGAGTGGCTCTTGGCCGAAGCGCCGGCGAGCGGACCAGCGGAGGGCTGCTCCGACGTCGTGCTGGTGTTCGTTCCGGTGTTGGCGGGCGAAAGGTTCTCGCCTTCCTCGGTGAAGCCGTTGATGAACGGCTGGGCCGAGGGCGCGCCGATGCGCGCTTTTTCAGTAGTGATATCAGTCATTGTTAACCGACGGACCCTTCCATCTGCAGTTCAATCAGGCGGTTCAGCTCAAGAGCGTATTCCATGGGCAGTTCACGGGCGATCGGCTCGATGAAGCCGCGCACGATCATGGCCATGGCCTCGTCTTCAGGCATGCCGCGGGACATCAGATAGAAGAGCTGCTCTTCGCTGACGCGTGAAACGGTGGCCTCGTGGCCCATGACAACGTCATCCTCGCGGATGTCGATGTACGGGTACGTGTCCGAACGGGAAATGGTGTCCACCAGCAGGGCATCACAGCGGACCGTGTTGGCCGAGTGCTTGGCACCCTCACGGACCTGGACCAGGCCGCGGTACGCTGCACGTCCGCCGCCGCGGGCGACCGACTTGGAAATGATGGAACTCTTGGTGTTCGGTGCAATGTGCACCATCTTGGACCCGGTGTCCTGGTGTTGGCCCTCCCCGGCGAAGGCGATGGACAGCGTCTCGCCCTTGGCATGCTCGCCAACGAGGTAGACGGCCGGGTACTTCATGGTCACCTTGGAACCGATGTTGCCATCGATCCACTCCATGGTGGCGCCCTCTTCGCAGATAGCGCGCTTGGTCACCAGGTTGTACACGTTGGTGGACCAGTTCTGGATGGTCGTGTAACGGACGCGGGCGCCCTTCTTCACGATGATCTCCACCACGGCCGAGTGCAGTGAGTCCGAGGTGTAGATCGGAGCCGTGCAGCCTTCGATGTAGTGAACGTAGGAGTCTTCATCAGCGATGATCAGCGTGCGCTCGAACTGGCCCATGTTCTCCGTGTTGATGCGGAAGTAGGCCTGCAGCGGGATGTCCACATGAACGCCCTTGGGCACGTACACGAATGATCCGCCGGACCATACGGCCGTGTTCAACGAAGCGAACTTGTTGTCGCCCACCGGGATGATGGTGCCGAAGTACTCCTGGAAGATCTCCGGGTGCTCGCGAAGTGCGGTGTCCGTGTCCAGGAAGATTACGCCCTGGGCTTCCAGGTCCTCGCGGATCTGGTGGTAGACAACCTCGGACTCGTACTGGGCTGCGACGCCCGAGACGAGACGGCTGCGCTCAGCTTCGGGGATACCCAGCTTCTCGTAGGTATTCCGGATGTCTTCCGGAAGGTCTTCCCACGTTGCCGCCTGCTTCTCGGTTGAGCGCACGAAGTATTTGATGTTGTCGAAGTCGATGCCGGAGAGGTCTGCACCCCAGGTAGGCATAGGCTTGCGGTCGAAGTACTTAAGGCCCTTGAGCCGCAGATCGAGCATCCATTCAGGCTCGTTCTTCTTCGAGGAGATATCGCGGACGACCTCCTCGTCGAGGCCACGACGGGCGTTGGCGCCAACGTCGTTCTTGTCGGCCCAGCCGTACTCGTAGTTTCCGATACCGTGCAGTTCGGGATTCTTCTCCAGAATCTCCGAGATCACAGTGCCGTCAGCTACCGCTTTCTCTGCTATTTGGTCCGTCATCACGGCCTTTCTTGCTGGTTGTTTGATTCCTGGTACGGGTTCCCGGACTGCACTGCGACATCCGGAGATGCCGTGGCAGCCGGGCGCCCGGTAGGTATATGGGTGGTGCACACATGTCCGCCCTGCGCGAGCGTGGAGAGACGCCGGACATCGACGCCCACCAAGCGCGAGAAGACCTCGGTCTCGGTGTCGCAGAAAACCGGAAACTCCGCAGCCAGGCGCTGGATAGGGCAGTGACCCTGGCACAGCTGGACGCTGGACAGTGCGGCGGGCAACGGGGCCTTGGCCTCAATGGAATGGGCTGATGCAACGAAGCGATCGCGGCTCAGGGCCCTGGACAGTGCCATGGCCCTGGCGGTGATGTCATCTCCGGCGGCCTCGACCTCGGGAGCGTAGCGCCGTTCCATATCGGAGAAGCGTTCCTCCGCATATGCGCGAACCGCGTCTTCGCCGGCGAGTTCCTGGAGACGGTGTAGCGCCGAGCTGGCAATGTTCAGGTAGTCATCGCCGAGAGTGGACTGTCCCTGCGAGCTCAGGACGTAGCGGCGCGCGGGGCGTCCCGCGCCGGAACCGGCCTTGGTCACACGCTTGACTTCGATTACGCCGTTGCGCTCCAAGTGGTCAAGGTGGCGGCGGACTGCGGCCGGCGTGAAGCCGAGGAGGTCGCCGAGCTCCGCGGCGCTCACTGGACCGTTTTCCAGAACGGCGCTTAGGACCCGGTCCCGTGTGCGATCATCCGCGTCCGGCATCGCGGGCGGGGCAACGAATGCCTCCGCCGCTGCAGCATGCCGTGTTGAAGGCATGGAAGTTGGACTGCTCATGGAATACACAACATAATCATGTCGTAATTTGTTTCATGCATCCAGTAAGGCAAGGCTGACCTGCGGAAGCCGCCAAGTGTGACCGTACTACTTCCCGTAGAATACTCTGGTGCGATCCCCCAAATCCCCCGTCCTCACTATAGATGGACTCATAAAGGACGTAGGCCCCCTGACCTCCCTTGACGGCAAAATGCTCAGGGTGGTCAGCGGACTGTCGCTGGTGGCCGAACGCGGCCAGGTAACCGCCCTATTGGGGGCTAACGGCGCGGGCAAGACCACCACGCTGGAGTGCGCCCAAGGTTTGCAGAAGCGAACGGGCGGAAATATCTCCCTCCTTGGCGCGGACCCTGATACTGCAGGTGCCGTCTTGAGATCCCGCGTAGGTGTGATGCTCCAGGACGGCGGCCTCCCGCCGTCGGCCCGTCCCATACCCTTGTTGCGGCATGTCGCCGGCATGTACCAAAAGCCCATGAACGTTGACGCGCTGGTGGAACGCCTGGGAATACACCAGTTCAGCCGGACCAGCGTGCGCCGCCTTTCCGGCGGCCAAAAGCAGCGGCTGGCACTCGCGGCGGCGCTGGTGGGTAACCCTGAAATCCTTTTCCTCGACGAGCCCAGTGCCGGCTTGGATCCACAGTCCCGGCAGATGGTTTTTGAGCTCATTGCCGAGCTCAGGGATGCCGGAATGGGCATTGTCCTGACCACCCACCTGATGGACGACGCGGAACGCCTGGCGGACTACGTCTACATCATCGACGGCGGTCACAACGTGGTTGAGGGAACGGTCGCCGAATTGCTTCGGCACGATCATCACGCAGCGGACTCCGCCATCACGGACCGGACGCTCTACTTCGACGCACCCGGCGGTCTAAGCTTGAACGGTGCTGTGGATGCCGGCCTGCAGATAACAGAGACGCGCTCCGGGAGTTACGCCATCACCGGCGCCATCACCCCGAAAGACCTTGCATCCCTGACTGCTTGGTGGGCTGAACGGAACATCATGCCCGCCTCGCTGCGGTTGGAAGCCCGTAGCCTGGAAGACGTGTTCCTGGACATTTCCGGAAGGGACCTCCGATGAGCCAACTTCTCTCGCCCAACGCCGGACCGGCATCCCTACCGCGCCGGATCATGCAGCAGGGCCGCTACGAGACCATCACCATGCTGCGCAACGGTGAGCAACTCATCCTCGCTATTGTCCTACCCTTGATGGCCTTGGTGGGACTGGTAGTGACGCCCCTCCTCGATGACATGGGCGGATCACGTGTAGACGTTGCAACGCCGGGCATCCTGGCACTTTGTGCGATGTCCACTGCCTTCACCGGCCAGGGCATCGCTACCGGCTTTGACCGCCGGTACGGAGTGCTCCGTTTCCTGTCCACAACCCCCCTTGGTCGGGGCGGGCTCATCGCAGGCAAGATCCTCGCCGTGCTGGTGGTCCTTTTTCTTCAGGTCCTGGTCGTGGCAGCCGTTGCCGGCATGCTGGGATGGCAACCACGCCTGGACGCCTGGCTTCCAGGGCTCGGACTTTTGGTTCTCGGTGCTGCAGCCTTCACGGCGCTGGGGCTGCTGGTGGCCGGTACGGTGCGCCCTGAAGCTACCCTGGCAATCACCAACCTGCTGTGGATTCTCCTGGGGGCCCTGGGCGGGATTGTGGTGCCGGCGGAACGACTACCTTCCCTACTTCAGGGCATCGTGCACTTCCTGCCCTCAGGGGCGCTGGGCCAAGCGCTCCGTGATGCTTTCCTCTCAGGCAGTGTTCCTTTCCCCGCCGTTTTAGTCCTCCTGCTGTGGACCGTACTGGCCGGTGCTGCGGCCATCCGATGGTTCAAATGGAACTAACCCATTCAGGCATTAACCACCAACGCAGAACTGAGAAGTGAGACAACTGTGAGCACGGCATCGCGCCTACCCAATACCGTCCAGCGATTGACGTCCAAGCTGCCCACCGAGGTCAACAACGCCGTGCGCCGCCTGGCACTGTTGTCCCTCATTGGACAGACAGTGCTTGTGGTGACCGGTGGTGCCGTGCGACTTACCGCTTCCGGCCTTGGGTGCCCTACGTGGCCGCGCTGCACCAGCGATTCGTTGGTGAATACGCCGGAGATGGGCATCCACGGTTTCATCGAATTCGGCAACCGGCTCCTGACCTTCGCTCTGGCAGCCGTTGCTGCGCTCATGCTGGTGTACTTGTGGAATCTCCGCAAAGAGCGCCGCGACCTGTTCGTCCTTGCTCTGGGCCTTCTGGCCAGCATTCCGGCGCAGGCTGTGATCGGTGGAATCACGGTTCTGTCCGGCCTTAACCCTTGGGTTGTGGGCCTTCACTTCCTTGTCTCCATGGCTCTGGTGGTCTTCGCCACACTCCTGGTCAACCGCGCTTACGGGCGGACCGGCCGGTTCATGAACCGCACGCTGCCTGTCCTGCCCGCTGTAACCCGTCCGGTGATGACGGCCGTTGCTGTTTTCTCGGCACTTTCGGTGATGCTGGGTGTCGTGGTCACTGGCGCCGGGCCCCACGCAGGCGATGCAGATGCTCCGCGCAATGACCTTGACTGGGACCTCTTCTCACATATCCACGCCGTACCGGCCTACCTGATCACTGCAGGAACACTATTCGCGGTGTACTTGGTTTTCAGGCACAAGCTTTCCGGGCCATTCCGGACGGCGACGTATCTCCTTCTGGGTGTAACCCTGCTGCAGGCCGTCATCGGCTTCACTCAGTATTACAACGGCATTCCCGCACTGCTCGTGGGCGCTCATATGTTCGGTGCTGCCGTGTTGATGAGTGCGGCCACCAACGCCGCTGATGTGGCGAAGTACAGCCCGAAGAGTTAGCTGCGGATGAGCTGCGCCGGATTCGCCCGCGACGCCACCACTGCCGGATAAACCGCTGAGAGGGTGCCACTGAGCAGGCCGGCCGCGATACCCCAAAGGGCCGCATCTGCTGGAATCACCGGGACCCAGCCCTCGTTTGCGGCGTAGGCAAGAGCGGCGCCCATGCCCACGGCGGCGCCGGCAATGCCACCAAGTGCACCCACTACTGCCCCTTCCACAAGGAACATGGATGCCAGAGCGGTCCGCCGCATTCCGAGGGCCAGCAGAACAACCGAAACTATCGCAACCATACGGCCGAGGTCAGTGTTGATTGCGTGTTTGAGATCCCTGAGGTCAGCGACGGTCTGAACCTCGATTGCCTCCGTTGACGCCGGACTCAGCGCTTTGGGGAGTACTTCCGCTATGGCAGCCGGCGCGCCGGTTTGCGTCCTGAGGACCGAATTCGCGGCCACATTGGTTGACCTTATGGGGTAGGACCGAACGCCAACCACAACGGCGCCATCGCGGATGGGGTCACGCCCCGGTTTATTGATGATTCCCACCACTGGTACTGGCTGGCCATAGAGCCACATCACGACGCCGGGTCCCGGCTTCGCGACGCCCAGCTGCCGTGCGGCGTCCCCGCCGAGGACGGCGACCGGAGCCCCGAATGAATGATCAAGCAGGGCGACATCACCAAAGGAATCGGTGGCACTTTGCAGACGGACAAATTGCGGCGTCTGCGATGCGGACAGCACCTCTGCATGGGGGCGCCTCGGGGATAGAGCCAGCCGGAATGTCGAAGGCTGTGTGTCGCTGGACTGTCCGCGTCACATCACGAACGATAGGGGGCGTTACGGGACCCCTGGAGCGGTTAGGCTCCGGGGGATGTGAGAGAGGGATCGGCTCAAGCCCGCGGGATGTGAGAGAGGGATCCGCTCAAGCCCGCGGGATGTGAGAGAGGGATCGGCTCAAGCCCGCGGGATGTGAGAGAGGGTCAGAGAAGAGCGCCGCAAAACGGCGACGCCGGCACTCTGGCGAGTACCGGCGTCGAGCGACTGCGGCTTGCAGAGCGTGTGCGGAGCTAAGCCCCGACGATCGCGGAGCCGACGAACGGATCAACGGCCAAGGCAATGAAGAGCAGCGTCAGGTAGCTGATGGAGCCATGGAAGACCTTCATTGCGCCCTTGTTGGAGACGTCGCCACCCTGGGCGCGCTTGTACAAGGCGTGGCTTTCGTAGAGGAACCAGGCGCCGGCGGCAACGGCGACGATGGTGTAGACCCAGCCGGCCCCACCAACGGGCACCATCAGCAACGAGCAGGCAACCATGGCCCACGCGTAGAGGACTACCTGTACAGAGACCACCTTCGCGCCGGCGATGGCGCCGAGCATGGGTACGTTGGCGTTGCGGTAGTCCTCGCCGTATCGCATGGAAAGCGGCCAGTAATGGGGAGGCGTCCAGAGGAAAATCACCATGAACAGGACAATGGCGGGCCACTCGACCGTGTTGGTAACGGCCGCCCAGGCGATGAGAACCGGGAAGCATCCGGCAGCACCACCCCAGACGATGTTCTGGGCCGTGCGACGCTTCAGGATCATGGTGTAAATGACCACGTAGAAAACGATCGCGCCGAGACCCAGCCACGCAGAAAGCGGGTTGGCACCGAACCACAGGATCGCGATCGAGGCGGCGCCCAGCACCCAGGCAAACACCAGGGCCTCGCGCGGCGATACTTCACCAGTGACCAAGGGCCGCTTTTCCGTGCGGTGCATGAGTTTGTCAATGTCGCGGTCGATGTAGCAGTTGAAGACGCCGGCACTGCCGGCAGCGAATGCACCACCAACGAGGGTCGCAAGAATCAGCCCGATGGACGGGAAACCGCGTTGCGCAAAAATCATGGTGGGCAGTGTGCTGACCAGGAGCAGTTCGATGACCCTGGGTTTGGTCAGAGCCAGATACGCCTTGAATTTACGGGACATTCCGATGCTTCCCCGTGCCGGGGACGCGTTAAGGGGCGTATCAGTTGTGCTCACGGCGGCAGTCACTCTGTTCTATGCTCTGGGGTTCTCGCAGCGGCTGCCGTCCCTGTTGTCGAAAGCAAACTCGGGCGCATGAACCGCTGCTGGCCTTCAAATATCATACCGTGGCGGAAAGAGGGCCGATGTCCGCAAAATACGTCAATGTTTCCGAAACTTCACTCCCCCGTGGTGCCATGGTGATTCATATAAGCGAATTTCTGTCCAGTTAGTGGGATTCCCTCAGTTACCTGACACGTTTAGGGCTAAGCTGTTGAGCAGATCAGCACACGTTGACCATCCGGGAAACCGTATTCTCGGATATCCGTGCGTCTGGATGAGAGATCAACGTTTCAATGGTGAACGGCTGGTAGACACATTGCAGCGGGCGCCATCCTGTGCTTCCTGCGTGCCGTGTCCGTACGCCTGCCGTCAGCACAGAGAGGGGCTCGGTTTTCGTGCCACATTTGGAAGAGCAAGAACTGTCATGGACCGATCTGGACAAAAAGGCAGTTGACACCGTTCGCGTGTTGGCCGCCGACGCCGTGGAGAAGGTCGGAAACGGTCACCCTGGTACGGCAATGAGCTTGGCTCCGGCAGCGTACCTGCTGTTCCAGAAGCTGATGCGTCATGACCCGAAGAACCCGGACTGGATTGGCCGCGACCGCTTTGTGTTGTCCCCCGGTCACACGTCATTGACCCTGTACATCCAGTTGTTCCTCTCCGGTTACGGCCTGGAACTGAAGGACCTCGAGGCGCTCCGCACCTGGGGTTCGCTGACCCCGGGTCACCCTGAGTACAAGCACACCGCCGGTGTGGAAATCACCACCGGCCCGCTGGGCCAGGGGCTGGCCTCCGCTGTTGGTTTCGCGTACTCCCAGCGTCGCCAGCGTGGATTGTTCGACGCCGATGCTCCCGCCGGCGAATCGCCGTTCGACCACACCATCTGGGTCATCGCTTCCGACGGCGACCTGCAGGAAGGCGTGACGTCCGAGGCGTCCTCGCTTGCCGGGCACCAGGAACTGGGCAACCTCGTTGTGATCTACGACGAGAACCACATCTCCATCGAAGACGACACCGACATCGCCTTCACTGAAGACGTCCTTAAGCGCTACGAGGCGTACGGCTGGCACACCCAGCGCGTTGACTGGACCAAGACCGGCGACTACGTCGAAGACGTCCAGGAGCTCTACTCCGCACTGCAGGCAGCCAAGGCAGAGACGAACAAGCCGTCCATCATCTCGCTGCGCACCATCATCGGCTACCCGGCACCAAAGAAGCAGAACACCGGCAAGATCCACGGTTCCGCTTTGGGTGCCGAGGAAGTCGCAGCACTGAAGACCGTGCTCGGTTTCGATTCGGCCAAGTCCTTCGACGTTGACGAAGAAGTTCTGGCCCACGCACGCAAGGTCCTGGACCGCGGCGCCGAGTCACGCGCCGCGTGGCAGGCATCGTTCGAGGCATGGCAGTCCGCCAACCCGGATGCCGCTGCCCTGCTCGAGCGCGTCGAAGCGAAGAAGTTGCCGGCTGAGCTTGACGCTGCGCTTCCTGTCTTCGAAGCTGGCAAGGACGTGTCCACCCGTGCGGCCTCGGGCAAGGTCCTCAACGCCATTGGTCCGGTCCTGCCGGAGCTCTGGGGCGGTTCGGCCGACCTCGCCGAGTCCAACAACACCACCATTGAAGGCTCGCCGTCGTTTATCCCGACCTCGCGCTCCACGGATGCCTGGAAGGGCAACCCGTACGGACGTGTCCTGCACTTCGGTATCCGTGAGCACGCTGCTGCTTCGATCGTGAACGGCATCTCCTTGCACGGACGCACCCGGGCCTTCTCCGGTACGTTCCTGATCTTCTCCGACTACCAGCGCCCGGCGATCCGCCTTGGCGCTCTGATGGGTGTCCCATCCCTGTACGTGTGGACGCACGACTCCATCGGCCTGGGCGAAGACGGACCTACCCACCAGCCGGTGGAGCAGCTCGCGTCGCTGCGCGCCATCCCGGGCCTGGATGTCGTCCGTCCCGGCGACGCCAACGAGGTCTCGGCTGCATGGAAGGCCATGCTGGAGAACCACGAGAACCCGGCAGGCATTGTCCTGACCCGCCAGAACATCCCCACCTACGCCCGCGGCGAAGGCGAAGCTGCTGGTGACACCTTCGGTTCCACCGCAGGTGTAGCCAAGGGCGGGTACGTCCTTGCCGAAGCCTCCAAAGACGGCGAATCCGTTGACGCGCAGGTCATCCTGATCGGCACCGGCTCCGAGGTTCAGCTCGCAGTCCAGGCCCGCGAAGCCCTGCAGGCCGAAGGCATCGCAGCCCGCGTTGTCTCCATGCCGTGCGTTGAGTGGTTCAACAAGCAGGACGAGGCTTACCGCGAGTCCGTGCTCCCCGCTGCTGTCAAGGCCCGCGTTTCGGTCGAAGCCGGTCTGGCACTGGGCTGGCGCGAATTCGTCGGCGACGCCGGCCGCTCCATCTCCCTGGAACACTTCGGCGCCTCGGCCGACTACAAGCGGCTCTTCAACGAGTTCGGCATCACCGCCGAAGCCGTTGCCGCCGCAGCCAAAGACTCCCTCGCAGACTCCAACGCATAACAGTCTGCTTCCCTCTCACAAGGAGAAACACACATGTCTACAACTCCCACGCAGCAGCTCTCTGACGCCGGCGTTTCGATCTGGCTCGATGACCTCTCCCGCACCCGCCTGGATACCGGCACGCTGCAGAAGCTCATCGACGAGAAGAACGTTGTTGGTGTGACCACCAACCCGTCCATCTTCCACGCCGCCATCACCGCCGGCACGGACTACGACGCCACCATTGCCGCCCAGGCTGCCGCCGGCGCCAGTGTCGAAGAGACGATTTTCGAGATCACCACCACGGACGTCGCTGACGCCTGCGATCTCTTCGCCCCGATCGCCGCCGCCACCAATGGTGTGGATGGCCGAGTCTCCATCGAGGTTGACCCCCGCCTTGCCTGGGACACCGCCGGTACCATTGCCGAGGCCAAGCACCTGCACGCCAAGGTCAACAAGGACAACGTCCACATCAAGATCCCGGCAACCCTGGAAGGCCTGGAGGCCATCACGGCCACCCTCGCCGAGGGCATCAGCGTCAACGTCACGCTGATCTTCTCCTTGGAGCGCTACCGCGCAGTCATCAACGCCTTCCAGTCCGGTCTTGAGCAGGCCAAGGAAAACGGCCACGACCTTTCCAAGATCCACTCGGTGGCATCGTTCTTCGTGTCCCGCGTGGATTCGGAAATCGACAAGCGCCTTGACGCCATCGGCACCGATGAAGCCAAGGCACTCAAGGGCAAGGCCGGCGTGGCGAACGCACGCCTGGCCTACCAGGTCTACGAAGAGCTCTTCTCCACCGAGCGTTGGGCAGTGCTGGCTGAAGCAGGCGCTCTCCCCCAGCGCCCCCTGTGGGCTTCCACCGGCGTGAAGGACCCGGCCTACCCGGACACCCTCTACGTCACCGAACTCGTCGCTGCGGGCGTTGTCAACACCATGCCCGAGAAGACCCTCGACGCCACGTTCGACCACGGAGTAGTCACCGGCGACACCATCACCGGCACCTACGACGAAGCGAACGAGACCCTCAACGCCCTCGAAGCCCTCGGTGTCTCCTACAACGACGTCGTCACCCTCCTTGAGACCGAAGGCCTCGAGAAGTTCGTGGGCTCCTGGAAGGAACTCCTCGCCGACGTTGAAGGCGCACTCGTCACCGCACGGAAGGCTTCCTAACACACCATGAGCACAATCAGCTACGACGCCAGCGGTGCCGCCCAGCAGGCTATTGCCCAGCACATTGACGGCTTGGTCGAGGAAAAGATCGCCACGCGGATTTTCGCCAAGGACCACACTTTGTGGGGCCCTGACGCGGAGTCCGAATCGGCGGTACGCCTCGGCTGGGTAGAAGCCGCCACAGTGTCTCAGGCTTTGGTCGGTGACATCCTGGAACTTCGCGATGCCCTTCGCGGTGAAGGGGTCACCCGCATTGTCCTTTGTGGCATGGGTGGGTCTTCCTTGGCGCCTGAGGTTATTGCCGGCACCGCCGGCGTCGAGCTGACGGTGCTGGACAGCACCGACCCCGAACAGGTCAGTGCTGCATTGGCGGACCGGCTGGCGGAGACGGCTATTGTTGTTTCCTCCAAGTCGGGTTCCACCGTTGAAACCGACTCCCAGCGACGAGTGTTCGAGAAGGCGTTCAACGACGCCGGCATCGACGCCAAGAGCCGCATCATCATCGTCACCGATCCCGGTTCGCCGCTGGATAACGCTTCCCGCGAAGCGGGCTACCGCGCAGTGTTCAACGCCGATCCGAATGTGGGTGGACGTTTCTCTGCACTGACAGCTTTTGGCTTGGTCCCGTGTGGGCTGGCCGGTGTCGACATCCAGGCATTCCTGGATGAAGCTGAAGAAGCTGCTGAGATTCTCAATGAGGATTCAGCGGACAACATCGGCCTTGCCCTCGGCATCGCCCTGGGTGGTACCAACCCGCTGCGCAACAAGATCGTGATCGCCGAAGACGGTTCGGGCATTGTCGGCTTCGCTGACTGGGCCGAACAGCTGATCGCGGAATCCACCGGCAAGCTGGGCACCGGTGTTCTGCCGGTCGTTGCCGGTCCGGATTCCCCGGAGGCCCTTGGCGGTGCCGGGGATGTCCTGGTGGTCCGCCTGGTGAGTGCTGATGCCGACGTCGAACTTCGTGAGAACGAGGTTGCCATTGCCGGTGGGCTTCCCTCGCAGATGTTTGCTTGGGAATTCGCCACCGCGGTTGCGGGCCGTCTGCTGGGCATCAACCCGTTTGACCAGCCCGACGTCGAGGCAGCTAAGGTTGCCGCGCGCGGCCTGTTGGACGCCCGCCCTGAACCGACCCCCGCAGCGTTCACCGATGGTGCTGTGGAGGTTCGCGGCGGTGACTGGCTCGGGGACGCCTCGACGGCGAGCGAAGCTGTGCAGGCGCTCCTTGGCCAGCTCGGTGCAGATGGTTATTTGAGCGTTCAGGCCTACCTGGACCGCATTTCCCATGCACCGCTCGAAGGCATCCGTGACGAACTGGCTGCCGTCAGTGGCCGTCCGGTGACGTTCGGTTGGGGCCCGCGTTTCCTGCACTCCACGGGACAGTTCCATAAGGGCGGACCGGCAATCGGAGTGTTCCTGCAGATCACTGCAGCATCAGCTACGGATCTCGAGATCCCGGAGCGTCCCTTCACGTTCGGCCAGCTCATTGCTGCGCAGGCCTCGGGTGATGCCCAGGTCCTGGAAGGTCACGGCCGCCCGGTACTGCGCCTGCACCTCACCGACCGTGCAGCCGGCGTAGCCCAGCTCCAGGAAATCGTCTCTGCGTTGGCTAACCAGGCCAGCGCACTCGAAAGCTAAGGCACAGAACCAAACATGCCAGAAACTAAGAACGGCAGTACCCGGAATCCTTTGCGGGATCCGCGGGACCGTCGCCTGAATCGGATTGCCGGGCCGTCGTCGTTGGTGTTCTTCGGAGTCACCGGGGACCTGGCTCGTAAGAAGCTCATGCCGGCGGTCTATGATCTCGCCAACCGCGGTCTCTTGCCTCCCAGCTTCGCGTTGGTGGGCTTCGGCCGCCGTGACTGGGACAACGCCGAGTTCGCGGCCGAAGTCAAGGAAAACGTCAAGGCGCACGCGCGGACCAAATTTGATGAAGCGGTGTGGGAGCAGCTTGCCTCCGGTATCCGCTTTGTTCAGGGAGAGTTCGACGACGACGACGCTTTCGAACGTCTGGGCGATGTCCTGGATGAGCTCGATGAGACCCGGGGAACCCGTGGGAACCACGGGTTCTACCTGTCCATCCCGCCCAAAGCGTTTGAACAGGTCTGCCGGCAGCTGTCCAAGCATGGCTTGGCGCAGGCGAAGCCGGGGCAATGGCGGCGTGTGGTCATCGAGAAGCCGTTCGGGCACGATCTTGAGTCTGCCCGCCAGCTCAACGACATTGTGGAGTCGGTATTCCCGGCTGACGCCGTGTTCAGGATCGACCACTACTTGGGTAAGGAGACGGTGCAGAACATCCTGGCGTTGCGCTTCGCGAACCAGCTGTTCGAACCGCTCTGGAACGCCAACTACGTAGACCACGTCCAGATCACCATGGCCGAGGACATCGGCACCGGTGGGCGTGCGGGGTATTACGACGGCGTGGGTGCTGCCCGCGATGTTATCCAGAACCACCTGCTCCAGTTGCTCGCGTTGACAGCGATGGAAGAGCCCATCTCCTTCAACGCCGATGACTTGCGGGCGGAGAAGGAAAAGGTCCTCGCAGCGGTCAAGCTGCCCGAGGACCTCTCCACACACTCCGCACGTGGTCAGTTCACCGGAGGCTGGCAGGGCGGCGAGGAAGTCCTGGGCTACCTGGACGAAGACGGAATCCCGGCCGATTCCAAGACCGAGACGTTCGCCGCGATCCGGGTGGACATCAACACGCGTCGGTGGAATGGTGTGCCGTTCTATCTGCGGGCCGGCAAGCGTTTGGGCCGTCGCGTCACGGAGATCGCCGTGGTCTTCAAACGCGCACCCAACCTGCTGTTCCGTGATCACGGCGAGGACGACTTTGGACAGAACGCCGTGGTCATCCGCGTGCAGCCCGACGAGGGCGCAACCATCCGGTTGGGCTCCAAGGTTCCGGGCACGCAGATGGAAGTCCGCGATGTCACCATGGACTTCGGCTACGGCCACTCCTTCACCGAGTCCAGCCCCGAAGCCTATGAACGCCTCATCCTGGACGTACTTCTGGGTGAGCCGCCGCTGTTCCCGCGCCACCAGGAAGTGGAACTGTCCTGGAAGATCCTTGACCCGTTCGAGGAATACTGGGCCGGGCTCGATGAACAACCGCAACCCTACGCACCGGGTAGTTGGGGGCCGGCCTCGGCCGATGCCTTGCTGGCCCGTGACGGACGAACCTGGAGAAGGCCATGATCGTAGATCTTCCCGACACAACCACCTCCAAGATCTCCAAGAAGATCATGTCCCTGCGCGAGCAAGGCGGCGTGATTGCCCTGGGCCGTGTGCTGACCCTGGTAGTGGTGACGAAGTCCGGGTATGAAGAAGAAGCCATCGAAGCGGCCAACGAAGCCAGCAGGGAACACCCCTGCCGGATCATTGTCCTCGCCGACGCAGGCGTTGAAGGTCCTGACCGCCTCGACGCGCAGATCCGCGTCGGTGGCGACGCCGGTGCATCTGAAGTCATCGTCCTGCGAGGTCACGGTCACATGGCCCACGAAAGCGAATCCCTCGTGGCCGCTCTCCTGCTGCCGGACGCACCGATCGTGGCGTGGTGGCCTCACGGCGCGCCGGAAAGCGCCTGTGAGACCTCCATCGGCCGCATCGCGCACCGACGCATCACCGACTCCGCCAACGAGCCGGACCCGCGCCTGGCCCTGGAAAACATCCGTGCCACCTACAAAGCCGGCGACACCGATCTGGCATGGACCCGCCTGACCAACTGGCGCATGCAACTCGCAGCTGTCTTCGACCAGGTCGATAGCGACCCTGTCTCAGCCGTTGCCGTTGAAGGCGCTTCCGATTCCCCCAGCACCCTGTTGCTGGCGGCGTGGCTCAGTCTGGCGCTGGAGTCCCCGGTCACTATTGTGGCGGACCCTGCAGGTACCGGTATCCGCCGTGTCCGCCTGACGCGTGCCAGTGGCGACGTCCAGCTCTTCCGTCCCGGCCTCTCTGTTGCCGAGCTGACCCAACCCGGGCAGCCGGCACAACGCATCACGCTCCCCCGCCGAAGCCTCAAGGACTGCCTCGCTGAAGAACTGCGGCGGCTTGATCCGGACGAAGTGTTCGGAGAAGTGATTACGATGGGACTTCCACTTACCAGTCAGAGGAGAGTCCAGACCAGTGCACGCTGAGCCCAGAGTAAGTATCCACCCCGACTCGAAGGTGTTGATGGCCGCCATAGCGGCACGTCTGATCACCAAGCTTGTGGATGTCCAGGACAAGCATGGCGAGGCCACGGTGGTCCTCACCGGCGGAACCGTTGGTATCGGGACCCTGAAGGCTGTGGCTGACTCCGCTGCCGCACCTGCCGTGGATTGGTCGAGGGTGAACTTCTGGTGGGGCGATGAACGGTTCGTCGCTGCCGACAGCGATGACAGGAACACGCGCCAGGCCCACCAAGCACTGCTAGCCCACTTGGCGGTCGACCCGGCCAGGGTTCACGAACCCGGCTCCACCGATGCATATGCCACAGCTGACGAAGCAGCAGCAGCTTACGCCCAGGAGCTCAAGGCAGCTGCTGAGGCTGAGCACGCAGCAGACACATCAGACAACAGGCCTGAGCAACCGGGAATCCTGCCGCGCTTTGACATCCTGCTCTTGGGCGTTGGACCAGACGCACACGTAGCATCGCTCTTTCCTGAGCAAGCCGGAATTCGCGAGAAGACCCGCACTGTGGTGGGCGTGGAGAACTCACCTAAGCCGCCGCCGTCGCGCATCTCGCTGACGCTTCCAGCGATCAATACCGCACAGGAAATCTGGATGGTTGTTGCCGGCGAGGATAAGGCAGGAGCCGTGGGCCTGGCCCTCGCGGGTGCCAACCCTGTTCAGGTCCCCGCAGCGGGTCCGGTGGGGCGGGCGAGGACCCTATGGCTTATCGACGAGAATGCGGCGTCACGTGTCCCCCAGCAGTTGGTCCGGAAGGACCCCGCGGGCGCGTAACCGATCCAGCGCTCCGGCCAGGGCCACTTCGGCATCCTGGCTGGAGCGTCTTTCTTTAACGTAGTCCAGGTGCGATTTGAAAATCTCATCGTCAGGTCTTTCCGGGGCCGGATTCCCGGGGTCGCGCGTGGCGGGCGAACCACATTTGGGACAGTCCCACGTCTTGGGAATCTGCTCGTCCGGCAGTTTAAGGAAAACAAGCCGCGTTTCGTGTCCCTTGGCGCACCAGTAGGGAACGCGAATACGCGGCACTTGTTGTCCGGGGCCGTGGTCGCTCTGATGTCGCGGACTGGAACCCTGGGTAACGCCTACGCGTGTGCCCCGATATCCGGACGTGCCATGAACCATTTTCGAACCCCTCGCGACTCGGTGGTGGGCCGTCACGGCCAACAGGGCAAGTCTAGTGCGAGGGGCCCGACGGCGGCAGTAGCGTTGGGTGCCCGGGACAAAAAAGGGAGGCTCCCGTCAGGAGCCTCCCTTTCCTGGTATGACTAGGAATCGCCACCGGAGGTGAATCGCATGATCAGGCCCAAGCCGATGATCACGACGCCCCACGTGATGCCAAGGATAATGGTGAAGCGGTTCAGGTTACGCTCGGCGACACCGGACGAACTCAATCCGGAGCTCATACCACCACCGAACATGTCGGACAAACCGCCGCCACGTCCCTTGTGCAGGAGGATGAGCAGAGTCAGCAGAAGGCTGGTGATGCCCAGCAGGATCTGCAGAATGACTTGAAGAACGTCCACGACGGCCTTTCGAAGAAGCGGAAATCGGGAGCCGGACTAGTCCGTGACGAGGTGGCTCTCGAACCTGACAATGTTAGCAAACTCAGCGGGGTCCAGGCTGGCGCCACCCACAAGCAATCCGTCAACGTCGCTTTCTGCCATGATGGCTGCAGCATTGTTGGCCTTGACAGAGCCGCCGTAGAGCAGTCGTGTCTTCGCTGCGACGGTTTCGTCGATGAGTTCGGCGAGCTCAGCACGGATGGCTGCGCACATTTCCTGTGCGTCTTCCGGGCCCGCGACTTCGCCGGTGCCAATGGCCCAGACGGGTTCGTAAGCCACAACGAGTTCAGCAGCTTGCTCAGCCGTGAGGCCTTCCACACCGGCGCGAAGCTGAGCCAGGGTGTGCTCCACGTGCGTGCCCGCCTGACGGATCTCAAGGCCCTCTCCTACGCACAGTACGGGAGTAACTCCGTGACGGAAGCCGGCCTTGACCTTGGCGTTCAGAACATCGTCAGACTCGTTGTGGATAGTGCGGCGTTCACTGTGGCCCACCAGGACGTAGGCACAGCCAAGCTTGCTCAGGAACTGACCGGAGATATCGCCCGTGTAAGCGCCGGAGTCAAACTGGGACAGGTCCTGGCCGCCGTAGACGACTTCCAGCTCGTCACCCTGAACCAGCGTCTGGACACCGCGGAGGTCCGTGAACGGAGGAAACACTGCCACCTCGGTACGGCTGTAGTCGTGCTTGGCGTCGGACAGTGTCCAGGCCAGCTTCTGCAGCAAGGTGATTCCCTGGACGTGGTCCATGTTCATCTTCCAGTTGCCGGCGATGAAGGGTTTGCGGATGAAGTTGCCGTTAGCAGAGGTAGTCACATGAACTCCAAAAAAATGCGTTGAGATATGGAACGACCGGCAGGACGCGGTTGCGCCCTGCCGGTCGGTTGATGCTTAGCGGTCCAGGACGCTCAGACCGGGAAGTTCCTTGCCTTCAAGGTATTCCAGGCTGGCGCCGCCACCGGTGGAAATGTGGCCGAACTGCGAATCCTCGAAGCCGAGGGTGCGGACTGCTGCAGCAGAATCGCCGCCACCAACTACGGTGAACGCAACGGTATCCGTCAGGGCCTGCGCAATGGCGCGCGTGCCGCTGGAGAAGGCCTCGAATTCGAAGACGCCCATGGGGCCGTTCCAGAACACGGTTTTGGCACCCTCGATCTGGGCAGCGAATGCCGATGCAGATTCCGGGCCAATATCAAGCCCAATCCCGGAAGCACCAAAACGGCTGTCCTCAATGGCGTCTGCCTTGACGACCTCGTGCTCAGCGTCTGCAGCGAAACGGCTTGCGACCACCACGTCTGTGGGGATCACGAACGACGTTCCGGCATCGGACGCGCGCTTGAGGTAATCCTGGACGACAGGAATCTGGTCCTCTTCAAGGAGGCTGCCCGCGACCTTGTGTCCGGCTGCGGCCAGGAAGGTGAAGAGCATTCCCCCGCCAACCAGGATGGTGTCAGCCTTGCCCAGGAGGTTGTCGATGACTGCCAGCTTGTCCGAAACCTTGGAGCCACCAAGAACCACAACGTAGGGACGCTGGGTGTCCGTGGTGAGCTTCCGAAGAACCTCTACCTCCGTGTGAACGAGGTCGCCCAGGTACGACGGCAGGCGAGTAGCGACATCGAAGACGCTGGCGTGTTTCCGGTGGACGGCGCCAAAAGCGTCATCGACGAAGGCGCCGTTTGTTCCGGTGAGGGCAACCAGTTCGTCAGCAAACGCGCCACGCTCGGCGTCGTCCTTGCTGGTTTCGCGGGCATCGAACCGAACGTTTTCCAAGACGAGAACTTCGCCGTCCTGGAGATTGGCTGCAAGCGCCTTGGCGGAATCTCCCACCGTGTCTTCGGCCAGCTGGACCGTGAAGTCCGCGAGTTCCGCCAGACGGGCTGCAGCGGGCTTCAGGGAGTACTTTTCCTCAGGTGTGCCTTTGGGGCGGCCGAGGTGGGCGGTTACGAGCACACGGGCACCGGCGTCCGACAGCTTCTTGAGGACCGGAAGGGAGGCCTTGATACGGCCGTCGTCGGTCACTGCAGAGCCGTCGAGCGGCACATTCAGGTCACTTCTGACCAGAATGTACCGCCCGCGGACACCTTCAGCGATGAGTTCGTTGAGGGTGTGAGATGTCATGTGTCTACCCTAGCCCAGCTTGGATGCGACGAGCTCCGTGAGGTCTACGAGGCGGTTGGAGTAACCCCACTCGTTGTCATACCAGGAAACAACCTTGACCTGGTTGCCAATGACCTTGGTGAGGCCGGAATCGAAGATGGAAGAGGCGGGGTCTCCGACGATGTCCGAGGACACAATGGGGGCGTCCGTGTAGCTGAGGATTCCAGCGAACTGCTCGGACTCTGCGGCAGCCTTGACGGCAGCGTTGACTTCCTCAACCGTGACTTCGCGGGAAACAGTGACCGTGAGGTCCGTAGCGGAGCCGGTGGGGACGGGCACGCGAATGGCGTAACCATCCAGCTTGCCCTTGAGTTCCGGGAGGACCAGGCCGATTGCCTTGGCAGCACCGGTGGACGTGGGGACCATGTTGATCGCAGCAGCGCGGGCACGGCGGAGATCTCCGTGCGGGCCATCCTGCAGGTTCTGGTCTGCGGTGTAGGCGTGGACCGTGGTCATCAGGCCGCGCTCAATGCCGAAAGCGTCATTGACAACCTTGGCCAGCGGGCCGAGGCAGTTGGTGGTGCAGGATGCGTTGGAGATGATGTTGTGGGCTGCGGGGTCATACAGCTCGTGGTTGACGCCCATGACGATGGTGATGTCTTCGTCGCTGGCAGGTGCAGAGATGAGGACCTTCTTGGCGCCGGCATCAATGTGCTTCTGTGCGGCTGCAGCTTTGGTGAAGAAGCCGGTGGACTCGATGACGATGTCGACACCAAGCTCGCCCCAAGGCAGGTTGGCGGGATCACGCTCAGCAAGGACCTTGATGGACTTACCGTCAACTACCAGGTTTCCATCGACAACTTCCACGGTCTGGGCGAGACGGCCGCCGACGGAGTCGTACTTCAGGAGGTGCGCGAGCGTTTCGGGGCTGGTGAGGTCGTTGACTGCCACGATCTCAAGATCTGCGCCCTGGGCCAGTGCTGCGCGGAAGTAGTTACGGCCGATGCGGCCGAAGCCGTTGATACCAATACGGGTGGTCACTATGTGTCAATCTCCTTGGTGCTCTTGCAAGCACGCCTAGTGAGTCGGATCAAATATTTCCAACTAACAGACCCCGCACGTCTTTGGGCAGAGGTGATTATCAGATCGGAGGGCGACCAGCCACGTTGCTGAAGGCTAACCGCCTTCCGTGATCCATCTTACGTTTAACTAAGCCTGCCCCCGCAACTGCGGAGGCAGGCTTTTGAGCTTTTCGCCCGATTTCACGCTAAAGGTGACTTTTATTACATCTGCGTGAACCGGAACTCACCAACTAGAGGACGATGAGGCCCGTGGCGTTGGCGCGGGCGGCTTCGAAGCGCTTGGCGACGTCTGCCCAGTTGACGATGTTCCAGAATGCCTTGACGTAGTCAGCCTTGACGTTGACGTAGTCCAGGTAGAAGGCGTGCTCCCACATGTCCAGCATCAGCAGCGGGGTGGTGCCCACGGCTACGTTGCCCTGCTGATCGTAGAGCTGCTCGATGAGCAGGTTTCCACCGATGGGCTCATAGGCCAGGAAAGCCCAGCCGGAACCCTGCAGGCCCAGGGCAGCTGCGCTGAACTGAGCACGGAAAGCATCAAACGAGCCGAAGGCGTCGTCGATAGCGGCTGCGAGTTCGCCTTCGGGCTTGTCGCCGCCGTCCGGGGAGATGTTGTTCCAGAACACGGAGTGGTTGATGTGGCCGCCGGTGTGGAACGCGAGGTCCTTGGAGAGGCGGTTGATGTTGGCGAAATCATTCTTCTCGCGCGCATCGGCCAGTTGGGAGAGGGCGTTGTTGGCGCCTGCAACGTATGCCGCATGGTGCTTGCTGTGGTGCAGCTCCATGATCTTTGCAGAAATATGCGGCTCGAGTGCTGCGTAGTCGTAGCCGAGCTCGGGCAGAACGTACTCTGTCACGAAATCCTCCAATGTAGTGGACTCACGTCCGGTTGGTAACTCTCGTTATGTCATCCGGCCAGCGGGCCGGCCGGAAATCCTTGGCGAAGCAAACTGCTCTTGCCTCCATCGGGAACAACCCGCGGTGGCCTTGCAGTATTTCCTCCGCACTTTCTCGATTCTATGGGTGCGCCCTACTCGTCCATCATTTCGGGAGTCACATTTGCCTCAGTCCCGGGAATGCCCAAATCCACCGCACGTTTGTCCGCCATGGCAAGGAGCCGTCGGATACGGCCCGCGATGGCGTCCTTGGTCATGGGCGGATCGGCGAGGCGGCCGAGCTCATCCAGGCTCGCCTGCTTGTGGGCAACACGAAGCTCCCCTGCGTACTTGAGGTGGTCAGGGACGTCGTCTCCCAGGATCTCCAACGCGCGGTCCACCCTGGCGCCCGCTGCCACAGCGGCTTGCGCCGAGCGCCGAAGATTGGCGTCATCAAAGTTGGCCAGCCTGTTGGCGGTGGCCCGTACTTCTTTTCGCATCCGGCGTTCTTCCCAAACCATCAGGGCGTCATGCGCGCCCATGCGGGTCAAGAGAGCAGCGATGGTGTCGCCGTCGCGGATGACCACGCGGTCCACACCGCGAACTTCACGCGCCTTGGCCTGAATCCCCAAGCGTCGGGCTGCGCCGACCAGTGCCAGCGCCGATTCAGGGCCGGGGCAGGTCACTTCAAGGGAGGAGGAGCGACCCGGTTCGGTCAGCGAGCCATGAGCAAGGAATGCACCCCTCCACACAGCCTCAGCATCTGCAGCGGAGCCGTTCACGACCGCTGAAGGGAGACCGCGGACAGGGCGCCCACGGCCGTCCAGCAAACCGGTTTGGCGGGCCAGCGCCTCGCCGTCACGGACAACGCGGACGACGTAGCGGCTCCCCCGGCGCAAGCCTCCGCCGGAAACAACGATTATTTCACTCTGATGTCCGTAAACTTCGGCGATCGCTGCCCGGAGACGGCGTGCGGTGGAGGCAAGATCCACCTCAGCCTCGATGACGATACGTCCCGAAATGATGTGCAAGCCGCCCGCAAAACGCAGCATTGCCGAAACCTCCGCCTTGCGGACCGAAGATTTCTTGATGTCCAGCCGGGACAGTTCGTCCTTGACCGACGCAGTAAGTGCCATCGCGTGTTCCTAACTGTTCCCGAAAATATCGTGGTACGCCGCTGCCAACAGCAGTGGATCATGGACGGGGCGGCGCCTCGACGCACCTACTCTACCCAACACCACTTCGGCACCGATCATTGCAGCGGCCTTCTCAAAAGCCTTGAGATCCTGCACGGCTGCGGGATCGGCCAGGACCACGTCCACTGTGAACTCAGGCGCATAGCGGCGTAGAACGTCCAAGTGGTCCGCTGCGGTCATGCCGGAAGTTTCCTTGGTTTCCACATCCAGGTTCATGGTGAGGCAGCGTTTGGCGGCGGTGTCACCGAGGGCCCGCCGCAGCTCAGGCAGCAGCAAGTGCGGCAGAACCGAGGTGTACCAGGAGCCGGGGCCGAGGATGACCCAATCAGCAAGCTCGATAGCAGTGAGAGCCTCCACGCAGGCCGGGGCGGCATCGGGAAGGAGCCTGACTTCTTCCAGCTTTCCTGCCACGGCACATTTCGCCTGTCCCCGAACCGTCCTTAGTTCATTGCCGCCATCGGGCAACTCCACGCGGGCCTTGCCCTCAATGGTGAGGGGAACGCTGGACATGGGCAGGACCTGGCCGCGGGCGCCAAGCAGCGCTCCCGCCCACTTGAGGCCGGCAACAGTGTCCCCCAGCAGCTCCCATAACGTGACGATCAGGAGGTTGCCCATGGCGTGGTTATCCAGCGAACCGCCTTTAGCCGAACCGGCTTCGAAGCGGTGTTGCATGACGTCCCGCCACGTCCGCCCCCAGTCCGTATCGTCGCAAAGGGCGCTGAGCGCCATCCGAAGGTCTCCGGGCGGAAGGACACCGTACTCCTCACGCAGACGACCGGAACTGCCGCCGTCGTCCGCGACTGTGACGATTGCCGTCAGCTCAGAGGTGAGCAGCCGCAGGGCGGACAACGAAGCGGCCAGTCCGTGACCGCCACCCAGGGCGACCACGGAGGGGCTCTTCTTCTGTTGGCTGCCGGGAACGCCCTTGGGCGGAATGAGTGGCAGCGGTCCCGTCAGGACCCCCACTATTCACGCCCCAGGTCGCGGTGGGTGGTGGTCACTGTTACGCGGGGGTATTGGGCCAGGCGCTTGGACAGTTCCATGGCCACCGCCACTGAGCGATGCTTGCCTCCTGTACAACCAACAGCCAGCGTGGCGTAATGCTTGTTCTCCTGCCGGTAGCCGTCCAGGACAGGCTCCAACGCCCGAACGTAACGATCCACGAACTCCTGGACACCCGCCGCGCCCAGGACATACTCGCTGACGTCCTCATCCAGGCCCGTATGGGGCCGAAGTTGGGGAACCCAGTGCGGGTTGGGAATGAAGCGGGCGTCCGCCACGAAGTTCGCATCCACGGGGAGCCCGTACTTGAAACCAAAGCTCATGACATTGAGCCGAAGCGTCACAGGGCCGGTATCGCTGAATAATTCCGTGATGGCGGTGGCCAGGCCATGAACGTTGAAGTCGGAGGTGTCCAGTACCACATCGGCGTGTTCACGCAGTTCGCGCAGGACCTCACGCTCGATTCCGATGCCGTCCAGGATCCTCCCGCCGCCCTGCA
The DNA here is from genome assembly GCF_023656375.1 of Paenarthrobacter sp. TYUT067. Taxonomy (NCBI): domain Bacteria; kingdom Bacillati; phylum Actinomycetota; class Actinomycetes; order Micrococcales; family Micrococcaceae; genus Paenarthrobacter; species Paenarthrobacter sp. TYUT067. The sequence goes on along the minus strand of NZ_JAMOIT010000006.1, from coordinate 64,430 downwards.
ACGGATGCGGGCGGCGACCCTGCTCGAAACGGCGGACCAGGACGTCGTCATTGGCATCCAGGAAGAGGACCCGGAACGTGATGCCGCTTGCGCTCAATGCCCCCAGGGCGGTCTGGATGTCCGTGAAGAGATCCTTGCTGCGAACGTCCACCACTACTGCCAGCTTGGGAATGGACTTGGGCGCATGCGAGACAATTTCGGCCAGGGTACCCAGCATCTGCGGAGGAAGGTTGTCCACCACATACCAGCCGTGATCCTCCAAGGCGTCCGAGGCGGTGCTGCGGCCGGCACCCGACATGCCGGTTACCACCAACAGCTCAGCCTCCGGCGGCTTCACGGGCGTCAGGCCGTCCTGCTCCGTGCCGGACCCTGCCGTAGCCTCATCCATCAGTTGTCCCCGTTTCGTAGGAAGTGGTCAGTGAAAATGATCGTGGTTGCCGCCCGGGGCGCCGTGGTGCAAGCAGCCGGTTACAGGCGTCCGGCTGCTCGATCGCGCCGACCGGACAAGTTCTTACCCTAGCTAAGATTCAAGGATTTCGCCGGTGGTCATGTTCACCGCCGGTGCCGTTTCACCTGAATCCTCAGTGGCACCAAGGTGCTGGACCACCGCGGCTGCAAGCGCCGGTCCGATGCCCTTGGCCGATGTCAGCTCCTCCACTGACGCGGCTTTGATCTTCTTGAGTGAGCCAAAATGCGCCACCAGTGCCTTTCGCTTTGCCTCACCCAGCCCAGGAACGCCATCCAAGGCCGAGACCGTCATCGCCTTGCCGCGCTTCTGCCGGTGGAACGTGATGGCGAATCGGTGGGCTTCGTCGCGAATGCGCTGCAGCAGGTACAGGCCTTGAGATGTTCGGGGAAGGATGACGGGGAAGTCGCTGTCCGGGAGCCAGACTTCCTCAAGTCGCTTTGCCAGCCCCACCACGTAAACGTCATCAATGCCCAACTCCGCTAGGGCGCGGGCCGCGGCGTTGACCTGCGGTTGCCCGCCGTCCACCACCACAAGATTGGGCGGATACGCGAATTTGGCCTTCGGGGCCTGAACTTCAGGGTCCGACGTCGGAAGCTTGGCACTGCTTTTGGCGCCGGTTCGCGTGGGGTTGACGATCTCCCCGGAAACAATGGGGACCTGGGCAGCTTTGTCCGTCAGGTAGTGCCTGAACCGGCGCGTGAGGACGTCGTGCATGGCTGCGGTATCGTCCGTGGCCGCAGCACCCGTGATGGAAAACTTCCGGTAATCCGATTTTTTGGGCAGCCCGTCTTCCACTACCACCATGGACGCGACCACGTTGGTGCCCTGGACGTGGGAAATATCGAAGCATTCAATCCTCAGCAGGGGAACCGGAATCTCCAACGCCTCCTGCAGTTCCTGAAGTGCAACGGACCTAACGGTAATGTCTCCAGCGCGCCGCGTCTTGTGCAGCTTCAGTGCTTGCTCCGCATTCTCGCGCACCGTGGACATCAAGGCAGCCTTGTCACCGCGCTGCGGGACCCGGATGTCCACCCTTGCCCCGCGTAATCCCCCCAGCCATTCAGTCAGTTCCGCATGGTTGCTGGGGTTCTCGGGAACCAGGACTTCCCGTGGGATGCGGCCCTGAACTTCACTGTCTTCTCCATAAACCTGCTGCAGCAGATGTTCGATCAGTTCCGGGGAGGTGGCATCTTCCACCTTTTCCACCACCCAACCGCGCTGGCCCCGGACCCGGCCGCCGCGCACGTGGAACACCTGAACGGACGCTTCAAGTTCATCCTCATGGAGGGCGAAGACGTCTGCGTCAGTGTCCTCGGCAAGGACCACTGCGTTCCGTTCAAAGACCTTACGGAGGGCGATGATGTCGTCCCGCAGGCCCGCCGCGCGCTCGTAGTCCAGTTCAGCAACGGCGGCAGCCATGTCCTTTTCCAGCCGGCCTATAAAACGCTTGGCTTCGCCGCCCATGAAGGAACAGAAGTCCTCAGCCAGTCCACGGTGCTCCTCAGGGGTGACCCGTCCGACACAGGGTGCCGAGCATTTGTCGATATACCCCAGAAGGCAGGGCCGGCCGCTGGACTCAGCCCGCTTGAAGACACCGGCGCTGCAACTCCGCACGGGGAAGACCCGCAGAAGAGTGTCCATGGTCTCCCTGATGGCACCGGCAGTGTAGGGACCGAAATACCGGGTCCCTTTCCTTCTCTCGCCACGCATGACCTGGACCCTGGGATATTTCTCCCCCATGGTGACCGCTAGGTAGGGATAAGTTTTGTCATCCCGGAAGACCACATTGAACCGTGGCTTGAACTCCTTGATCCACGTGTATTCCAACTGCAACGATTCCAGCTCGCTGCCTACCATGGTCCATTCAACGCTACTGGCCGCGTGGACCATTGCATGGGTCTTGGGAAGAAGACCTGCAGGGTTGGCGAAATACGAATTCAGCCTGGAACGGAGGTTCTTTGCCTTGCCCACATAAATGACCCGACCATGGGGGTCACGGAAACGATAGACGCCGGGGGTGGTGGGAATTTCACCCGTTTGGGGCCGGTAACTTGCTGGATCTGCCACGATTCCAGTCTAATGAACCGTAACGACACTCTTTGCCACGGAGCCGGTTTACCAGGCCTTAGTCGACAGACTTGCTTTGGTTGTAGCTTGTGGACCGTTCCTGCCCGCTGAGCACCGCAATGGCATCCATGATCTTGTCAGTGACTTCGCGCCTGGCCGGCAACGAATGGTCCGGGCCTGTCTTGTCGAAGTAAAGGGGCTCGCCCACTTTCATGGTGAAGTGCTGGGGACGGACTGCGTTCTTGTCCGCAGGCTGCAGTTTCTCGGTGCCGATCAACCCCACCGGGATCACCGGAGCGCCAGTAGTGAGGGCCAGCCAGCCCACACCCGTCCTGCCCCGGTATAGGATGCCGTCCCGGGACCGGGTGCCTTCAGGATAGATGCCGATGCCCTTACCGGATTCCAGGATGTCCAGCAGCGTCTTGAGCGCCTGCACGCTGGCCGCCTGCTCGCCGCGCTCAACGGGAATGGAACCCACTGCTTCAAAGAACGACTTCATCACCGCGCCCTTGACGCCTTTGGTGGTGAAGTATTCCGCCTTGGCAAAAAAAGCAACAGGCCGGGGCATGAGCGCCTGGACGATGACGCTGTCCAGGAAGGACAGATGATTGGGTGCCACGATGAATGGCCCATCCTTGGGAACGTTCTCCAGTCCAATGACCGTTGGACGGCACGTGGAGGAGATCAGGCCACGGGTTGTCCAGCGGATCGCATCAAAGACTGCCATCGTTTTGTACCTCGCTCAGGGCTGCCGCGCGGACAGCGTCAAGTTCTTCAATTGTGCTGCGAAGCTCCACGGCGGTGCTTACTACTGCGACTGCTCCGGCTTCCTCAAGTTCACCGTCCGGGGCGAAACCCCAACTGACCCCGATGCAGTCCAGTCCATTGGCCAAAGCACCCGCGACGTCCTGATGCCTGTCCCCCACCATGACGGCCGGCTGGGAGTGAAGATCCTTCAAGGCCGCGCCCACGATCTCGACTTTGCCGGGCGCCGTGTTGGCCTTGAGGGATTCGTCGTCCGCAGCACCCCGAATGGAGACGAAAAAGTCTGCGATTCTGTGGTGCTCAAGCACCAGCCGCGCAATTGACTGTGGCTTCTGGGTGGCTACCGCAACGGCCCGGCCGGTCTCCGCGAAATACTCAAGGAGATCGAAGATGCCCGGGTACAGCTTGCTCTGGCCAATACCGGTTTCCCTATAGTGACGCCGGTATCGCTCAATGGTTTCATCCACCAATTCGCCGGGGACGTTGGCCAAATGCAGAAGGGAGTCGCTGAGTTTAGGCCCCACCATTGAATTTAAGACGGCTTGCTCCGGAACAGGGAGCTCCATTTCCCGGAGGGCTGCAGAAATGCCTCCCGTGATACCTCCGGCAGGATCGACAAGGGTGCCGTCCAGATCGAATATTACGGGCACCGTTGTTTGAGTCACCGGGTTAGTTTCTCACGAGTAGCGGCATGCCTGAAACTCGCATGCCGCTACAGGAATACTTCCAAGGTCGCAGAGATATTCCCTGACGGCCTTCCGGCCGCCCGTGAGTAGCTATCAGAGAATCTCGGCCAGGAAGGTCGCCGTGTGGCTGTCCGTGGATTTGGCCACCTGTTCCGGCGTTCCTGTGGCCACGATCTTCCCGCCGCCCGAACCACCATTGGGACCAAGGTCCACAATCCAGTCCGCGGATTTGATGACATCCAGGTTGTGTTCGATGGTGATCACGGTGTTGCCCTTATCCACCAAGCCCTGAAGAACCAGGAGCAGCTTACGTATGTCCTCAAAGTGCAGGCCCGTGGTGGGCTCATCGAGGACGTAGATGCTGCGTCCGTTCGACCGCTTCTGAAGCTCGGCTGCCAGCTTCACGCGCTGCGCCTCGCCGCCTGAGAGTGTGGTTGCAGGTTGGCCAAGCCTGACGTAGCCCAAGCCCACATCCACCAAGGTCTTCAAATGCCGTGCGATGGGGGTGAAGGCAGCGAAGAACTCGGCACCTTCTTCAATGGGCATGTTGAGGACGTCCGCAATGGTCTTGCCTTTGTAGTGAACCTCAAGGGTTTCCCGGTTGTACCTGGCGCCGTGGCACACTTCGCAAGGAACATAGACATCCGGCAGGAAGTTCATTTCGATCTTCAGTGTGCCGTCGCCCGAACAAGCCTCGCAGCGCCCGCCCTTGACATTGAAGGAGAAGCGCCCCGGCTGGTAGCCCCGCACCTTGGCTTCGGTGGTCTCAGCAAAGAGTTTCCGGATGTTGTCAAAGACACCGGTGTACGTAGCTGGGTTGGACCGGGGTGTACGGCCGATGGGGCTTTGATCAACGTGGACCACCTTGTCCAGGTGCTCGAGTCCAGCAACTGTGCGGTGGCGGCCTGCAACCTGCTTGGCTCCGTTGAGCTTGTTGGCGAGGACCTTGTAGAGGATTTCGTTCACCAACGTGGACTTGCCGGATCCACTGACACCAGTGACCGCCGTGAAAAGTCCCAGGGGGAACGTGGCGTCAACATTGTTGAGGTTGTTCTCCCGGGCACCTACAACCTTGAGTTCACGCTTTTTGTCGTACTTACGGCGTTTGGTGGGGACATCGATCTTGCGACGACCGGACAGGTAGTCACCGGTCAGTGACTCCGTGTTTTTCAGCAGCTCCTTGTAGGTACCGGAGTGCACTACCTGGCCGCCGTGTTCGCCGGCACCCGGTCCGATGTCCACCACCCAGTCGGCTTCGTGGATGGTGTCTTCGTCGTGCTCCACGACGATCAGGGTGTTACCGAGGTCCCGGAGGCGCGTGAGCGTCTCGATGAGCCGCCGGTTGTCCCGCTGGTGCAAACCAATGGATGGCTCATCCAAAACATAGAGGACACCCACCAGGCCAGAGCCAATTTGGGTGGCAAGACGGATGCGCTGAGCCTCACCGCCCGACAGGGTTCCCGAAGGGCGTTCAAGGTTCAGGTACTCCAGTCCAACGTCCAGGAGGAAGGTCAGGCGGGCCTGGATCTCCTTCAGGACCTGGTTGGCAATCTGGGCTTCCCTGTTGGTCAGGGTAAGGCTGCCCAGGAACTCCGCGCACTCACGCATGGGCAGGGCTGCAACCTCGGCGATCGACTTACCGTTGATGAGCACGGACAGCGAGGCAGGGTTGAGACGGGCACCGTTGCACTCGGGGCACGGAATCTGACGCATGTACTCTTCGTACCGGTCGCGGGCCCAGTCGGAGTCTGTTTCTCCGTGCTTGCGGTGAACGTACTGTATGGCACCCTCGAAGCCGGTGCTGTACTTACGCTCGCGGCCAAAGCGGTTCTTGTACTGGACAACCACCTTGTGGTCCTTGCCGTGCAGGACCGTATTCCGGATGTCCTTGGGCAGTTTCTCCCAGGAGGTCTTCATGGAGAAGCCCAGCTCGTGCGCCAGCCCCTCAAGGAGACGGTTCCAGTACTCCGTGGTGGCTGTGCCAAGGGCCCAAGGGGCAATGGCACCCTCGCCAAGGGACAACTCGGGATTGGGAACAATCAGTTCTTCATCCACTTCCAGCCTGGTGCCGATGCCGCTGCAGGCAGAGCAGGCGCCAAAGGGGTTGTTGAAGGAGAACGAACGGGGTTCGATCTCATCGATGGCCAGGGGGTGTTCGTTGGGACACGCCAGGTTCTCTGAGAAGGCGCGGATACGGTTGGGGTCCTCGGCCTCAAGGTCCACGAACTCCACCAGCACACGGCCTTCAGCGAGGCCGAGGGCGGTCTCGACGGAATCAGTGAGGCGTTGGCTGATCTCTTCCTTGACCACCAGGCGGTCCACTACAACTTCAATGGTGTGCTTGAACTGCTTGCCGAGTTTGGGCGGATCGCTCAGCTGAACCAGCTCGCCGTCTACGCGGGCGCGGGAATAGCCCTTCGCCGTCAATTCCTTGAAAAGATCGACGAACTCACCCTTGCGTCCTCGCACAACGGGGGCAAGGACCTGGAATCGGGTACCCGGATCCAGTTCCAGGAGCTGATCCACAATCTGCTGAGGTGTCTGCCGGGCGATAGGCTCGCCACAGACAGGGCAGTGCGGACGACCGACGCGCGCCCACAGCAAACGCATGTAGTCGTAAATCTCGGTGATGGTGCCCACCGTGGACCGTGGATTCTTGCTGGTGGACTTCTGGTCGATGGATACCGCCGGAGACAGACCCTCGATGAAGTCGACATCAGGTTTGTCTACCTGGCCAAGGAACTGACGTGCATATGCGGACAATGACTCCACGTAGCGACGCTGGCCTTCGGCGAAGATGGTATCGAAAGCCAGGGAGGACTTGCCGGAACCGGAGAGTCCTGTGAACACGATCATGGCGTCGCGCGGTAGGTCGAGGTCCACGTTGCGCAAATTGTGTTCCCGGGCACCCTTAACCACCAAGCGGGAAAGGTCCGGCTTGGCGGGTTTGGTATCGGAAAGAGCGGGGACACCGTTCAAGGCGTCCATGGCGGTATCTTCAGCTAAGGCTTTGGGCACCTACCAATGCTAATCGAAAACTTCTTCGAATTTCCATGTCGTGCCTCACATGCTACTGATCGGTATCAGTCGGCGTCGTATGCGGCAGCAAGAAGCTGCACTGCCTCGGCGAATGAAGCTCCCTGGGCCTTCGAGGCGGCGGCGTATTCAGCGGCGACACCTGCCAGCGCGCCCCAACGGTCATCCCGCGCGCAAACCACGGTGCCGTTGCGCCCGCGGGTAGCCACGACGCCTGCTGCTTCCAATTCTTTGTATGCACGGGCCACGGTGTGGGGTGCGACGTCCAAGGCCCCCGCCAGATTGCGAACAGGAGGAAGCTTGGCGCCGACAGCCAGGACTCCTGCATCAATGAGTTCGATGATCCGGAGTCTCAACTGTTCAAAGAGCGCAACAGCACTGCCGGTGTTGGGTCGCCAGTTGCCTGGAAAATCTCCGGTGGGAGTCACAGTGAACTCCGGCCTGGTGCCGGGTCCATCCGGGGAATCTGGTGTTCGAAGCGTCCTTGGTCCATGCCGAGAATTAGACCAGCGACGCGGGCAACGGACAAGCCGTCACGGTGCGGGAAGGTGAATACTACCTGCGGCGAAGAGTTCTGCAAGTTCATTCCGGCTTGTGCGCTACGGCAAATATGCGACGAAATGGGTAGACCGTTCCGTGGTTCGTTGAAGGGTAGGCCTGACTCAGAAGGGCGGCATACTGGCCTTCGAAATCAGCAGCCTCTTCCGCCGACAAAGCTGCCAACACAGGACGCAGTCCCGTGCCGCGGACCCACTCCAGTACCGGGTCCTCCCCCTGCAGAACCTGGAGGTATGTGGTCTCCCAAGCGTCAGCCGCACATCCGGCGTCGAGCATGATTCCCAAGTAGTCCGCAGGACTGCCCACTGCGCCATCGTGCCGGAGCACGCCGCCAAGCCGCCCGGACCACTTTGGGGATTCGGCCAATTCCCGCATAAGTGTGTGGGACGGGGACGTAAAGTTGCCCGGCACTTGCATGGCAAACCAAGCCCCGGGTTTAAGAGCGCGAATCCAGCCGGGCATCAAGTCCAGGTGCCCGGGAACCCATTGGAGGGCAGCATTGGTGACCACCACGTCCGTCTCCGCATCCGGTTCCCAGTCCGCGATGTCACCTTGCTCGAAAGTTAGCCTGGCCGGCGTCTGGTGGTGGGACCGCTGCGGGAGGTACTCCTCCTTCAGGGATTCTGCCCGGAGCAGCATTTCCTCCGACAAATCGATGCCCACAACGTGGGCTTCCGGCCAACGCTCGGCAAGGGTTGCCGTCAGGTTTCCCGGGCCGCAGCCGAGGTCAACCACCCTGCCCGGTTGGACGGACCGCACCCTGGCAACGAGGTCATGGAATGGCCTGTCCCTATGGTTGCCGAACTCCACGTATTTGGACGGATCCCACTTCACTGAAAGCCTCCTCGCCTCTGCCACCCTTGCTGGGCTGAGCCTAAACCGTCCGGGCACTAAGCTGGAAACCAATGAAACTTCTTGAGCAGCTCCCCGGTACCACCTCCACCGGCCGTTTGGACCCGGACGAAATCTACACACGGTTTGTCGAGTGGACCGAGAGCCGCGGGTTGCAGCTCTACCCGGCCCAGGACGAGGCCATCATGGAACTCGCCTCCGGCGCGAACGTCATCCTTGCCACCCCCACGGGCTCCGGCAAATCCTTGGTAGCAATCGCAGCGCACTTCGAAGCCATGGCACGGGGCCAGCGGAGCTACTACACAGCTCCCATCAAGGCCCTGGTCTCCGAAAAGTTCTTTGCACTCTGCGAGATCTTCGGCGCCGAAAACGTTGGCATGATCACCGGTGATTCCGGCGTAAACCAGGATGCCCCCATCATCTGCTGCACAGCGGAAATCCTGGCCAATATCGCGCTCCGCGAAGGATCGGCGGCAGAGCTGGGCTCGGTGATCATGGACGAATTCCACTTCTACTCCGACCCGCAACGCGGTTGGGCGTGGCAGGTACCGCTCTTGGAACTCCCCCAGGCGCAGTTCCTCCTGATGTCCGCAACCTTGGGTGACGTTTCACGGTTCGAGACGGGCCTGACTGAGCTGACGGGCCGGACCACCACGACATTGAGTTCGGCAGAGCGTCCCATTCCGCTGCACCACTACTACCACCTGACGCCTGTACACGAGACGCTGGAAGAACTCCTCTCAACCAAGCAGGTTCCCGTGTACGTGGTCCACTTCAGCCAGGCTGAAGCCATTGAGCGCGCCCAGAACCTCATGAGTATCAACATGTGCAGCCGGGCAGAGAAGGACCGCATCGCCGAGCTGATCGCGGGATTCAGGTTTGCCGCTGGTTTCGGAAAGACCCTCAACCGGCTGGTCCGCCACGGCATTGGCGTCCACCACGCAGGCATGCTGCCGAAGTACCGCCGGCTAGTGGAACAGCTCGCCCAAGCCGGCCTCCTCAAAGTGATCTGCGGAACCGACACTTTGGGGGTGGGCATCAACGTGCCCATCCGGACAGTGCTGTTGACGGCTTTGAGCAAGTACGACGGCGTACGCACCAGGCCTCTCAACTCCCGTGAGTTCCACCAGATTGCCGGCCGTGCAGGACGGGCAGGCTACGACACCGCAGGCACCGTGGTGGTACAGGCTCCGGACCACGTGGTGGAAAATACGAAAGCCATGGCCAAGGCCACTGCCAAGTTCGGCGATGACCAGAAGAAACTGCGCCAAGTAGTTAAGAAAAAGCCTCCGGAAGGATTTGTGTCCTGGGGCGAGCCCACGTTCAAACGGCTCGTCGAGTCTGTACCCGAGCCCTTGACGTCAAGCTTCACCATTACCCATGCGATGCTGCTGAACCTCATGGAACGTCCGGGCGACCCCTTCCAGGCAACCCGGCGCCTGCTCAGTGAGAACCATGAAAGCCGGCCTGCCCAGCTCAAACTGATGAAAAAAGCCTTGGGGATCTACCGGGAACTTCTGGCGGCGGGTGTAGTGGAACGCATTCCGGAGGAGGAGCAGGAGGCCGAGGGACGCTCAGTCCGGCTGACTGTCCACCTGCAGGCAAACTTTGCCCTCAACCAGCCGCTCTCCCCCTTTGCACTTGCTGCCTTGGAGCTGCTTGATCCGGAGTCTCCCTCCTACGCCCTGGATGTTGTCTCTGTCATTGAGTCAACACTGGAGAAACCTCGACAGATCCTCTCCGCCCAGCAAAAGAAGGCGCGGGGCGAGGCGGTGGCGGCCATGAAGGCTGACGGTATCGAGTATGACCAGCGCATGGCCATGCTGGACGAAGTGACCTATCCCATGCCGTTGGCGGAGATTCTTGGCGAGGCCTTTGAGGTATACCGCAAGGCAGCGCCTTGGGTGGGCGACTTTGAACTTGCTCCGAAATCGATCATCCGGGATATGTACGAGCGCGCCATGAACTTTGGCGAGTTCGTTCAGTTCTATGGCCTGGCCCGATCCGAAGGCATTGTCCTGCGGTATCTTGCCGATGGCTTCCGTGCGCTGAGGCAAACAGTTCCTCAGGATTCCCTTCGTGAGGATCTTGAAGATCTCATCGCTTGGTTGGGCGAGCTGGTGCGCCAAGTGGATTCCAGCCTGCTGGATGAGTGGGAAGAGCTGACGTCCGGGCTCGCCCCCACGCCCCATGACGCTCCCCCGCCCCCGCCGCCGCTGTTGACCGCCAACATCCGGGCCTTCCGGGTGATGGTTCGCAATGAGATGTTCCGCAGGGTTGAACTTTTTGCCGACGAGGACTCCGCCGCGTTGGGCGAACTCGACGCCGATGCCGGCTGGGATGCGGAGCGGTGGGAAGAGGTCTTGGACGACTACTTCGACGAACATGACGACATTGGCACCGGTCCTGACGCGCGGGGTCCTGGTTTGCTCATCATCAATGAGGAAACGGGCACGTGGAAGGTCCGGCAAATTTTCGACGATCCCGCGGGCAACCACGACTGGGGAATCTCTGCCGACATCGACTTGGCGGCGTCCGATGAGACCGGCACCGCCGTGGTCCGGGTGACAGACGTCAACAGGCTCTAGGTACACGTGCAATGGAACCCGGCGCCATGGAATCCGTCCCCGATCTGACCTCCGGCCTGCGCGGGGTGGAAGCCCTGCGCAAGGAACAGCCGGCGGCCTGCAGTGGTTCACGTCGGTGGTGGGGTGGCAGCTTGGACGTCGAGGGTTTGGCGCTCGGTTCGGTTCAAAGCGCCGCCACAGCGCTCAACGCACTGACAGGTTCCCCGGGGAGATACTCGGTTGACTCAGGGCTGACGGCAGCATCCTTCGATTCGCTGGGGCACCTCCGGATTGGGGGCCGCAAGCCCCAGGGCTTCGCGCCCGCATCCGGGTTCCGGCGCACTGCGGACGGCTGGATCCGCCTTCACGCCAACTATCCCCATCATGCAGCCCGGTTGATGGAAGCGCTCTCGGCGACCGTTCCGCAGGACGTGGACAACGCGTTGTTGTCCATGACCTCCTTGGAGGCGGAGACTGCAATCGTGGCACACAAGGGTGCGGCTTCCGCTGTCCGGCGCCGCGATGCATGGGTCTCATCCCCCATGCACTCTGCGGCAAGCTCCGGCCCTTGGGTCAGCCTGTCCCTCTCTGATATTGCGTCCTTGGGTTCGAAGGCCTCGTCATGGGCGCCGTCTGCGGACCCGCTCCGGCCCTTGGACGGGCTGAAAGTGCTCGACCTGACGCGCGTCATCGCCGGGCCCACGTCAACGCGCCTTTTAGGTGCGCTGGGTGCGGACGTTTTGCGTATCGACCCGCCCCTCCTTCCGGAGCTGAGCGAAGCCTTCATCGACGCCGGGTTCGACAAGCGCAGCGCCGAATCGGATCTCAGGAAGTCGGACCACCTGGCAGCTGTCCACGGTCTTGTTGCCTCCGCGGATGTGGTGATCACCGGGTACCGGGCCGGCGGCTTGGACAGATTCGGTTTATCTCCCGCTGCCCTGCTCGCTGCGAGGCCGGAGCTCGTGGTGGGCACCCTGACAGCTTGGGGCACTAGCGGCCATTGGCGGGAAAGGCGGGGCTTTGACAGCCTGGTACAGGCGGCTTGCGGAATAGCGGAGCGGTATGGACAGAAGCACGACGACGGGTGGAAACCCGGGGCGCTCCCGGTACAGGCCCTGGACCACGCCACAGGTTACGGACTCGCGGCGGCGGTGTTGGCTTTGCTGGCGGAGCGATCAAGGACTGGAGCCGGTGGATCTGCGAGTCTCTCTTTGGCACGGACGGCAGAGGAGCTGTTCGCCTTGCCTTCCGGGTATCAGGGCATCCCTGTGAGCTCACTGCGGGAGCCGAACCTCCTGGGAGCAGAGAGCCCCTACGGCCAGCTCACGTTTGTAGGGCCGCCTCTTCTGGTTGAGGGCGCCCCACTCAGGTATCGGCAGCCGCCTGTTCGTTACGGAACGTCAAAGCTTGCCTGGCGGTAGGAAGCCCGCGGGCCCCTAGTAAGCTCGAATGCATGAGTGTAATCCGCCCCGCCACCATTGAAGACGTCCCTGCCATCCTTCGGATGATCCACGACCTTGCGATCTACGAAAAGGAACCGGACGCCGTGAAGAACACCCCGGCCATGCTCACCGAAGTACTCTTTGGCGAGAATCCACGTGTCTACGCCACCATTGCGGAAAACAGTGCGGGCACAGTTCAGGGTTTCGCGCTCTGGTTCCTGAACTACTCCACCTGGGAGGGCGTCCACGGCATCTATCTTGAGGACCTCTACGTGGTTCCGGATGCCCGTGGCGAGGGCCACGGGAAGGCGCTCTTGCAGTATCTGGCCACCACCGCCGTCGAACGCGGTTACGCCCGGGTGGAGTGGAGCGTCCTGAACTGGAACGAACCCTCCATCAACTTCTACAAGAACCTCGGTGCATTCCCAATGGAGGAATGGTCAACGTTCAGGCTGACGGGCGACGCACTCCAGGCGTACGGGACGAGCATCGGTGAGGCGAAAGAGGCTCTCACCCATGGCTGAATCGTCAGTGGCTGACCAGCGGCCCTCCGCCGGCGGGCACCGCATCCAAGCCCGCCACGAATTTCGTGGACTCCGGACGGCGGAGCATTATTTTACGGTTCCCTTGGTGCACCAGGAGCTGGTCCCCGAAGAGACGATCACCATCTTTGCGCGGGAATACTCTTCCACCAGCCATTCGCCGCAAGAGGCCGCCAAGCTGCCGTGGCTGCTGTACCTCCAGGGTGGGCCAGGCGGCCGGGGTAACCGCGTCACGTCACTGTCCGGCTGGATGAAGGCGGCCGCCAAGGACTTCCGCATCCTGATGCTTGATCAACGCGGCACGGGTTTATCCACTCCGATTGAGCGGCAGTCATTGGAGCTCCGTGGCGACGCCGCAGCGCAAGCGGACTACCTGACCCATTTCCGCGCTGATTCCATCGTGGCCGATGCCGAGTACATCCGGGGCGTTCTGGGCTCCGGGCCGTGGTCGGTGCTGGGACAGAGCTTCGGTGGATTCTGTGCGCTGACGTATCTGTCCTTTGCGCCGGAGGGTTTGCGTGAGGTGCTGATCACCGGTGGCCTGGCCCCGCTCCACGGTTCAGCAGACCGCGTTTACCAGGCAACGTTCCGTCGGGTTGCCGCAAGGAACGCCGAGTATTTCTCGTGGTACCCGGAGGACCGGGAAAAGGTCACGCGAATCGCCCGTCATCTGGAGCAGCACCCTGAACTCCTGGCCAGCGGTGAACGGCTGACTCCTGAGCGTTTCCAGATGGTGGGATCCTTCCTGGGCGGAAACACCAGGGTGGATGGGCTCCACTACCTTCTGGAAGACGCGTTCATCAGCACGCTCACCGGTGAGCGGTTGTCCGAATCTTTCCTGGAACAGGTACGGGCACTCGTGAGCCGTGCGGCCAATCCGCTCTATGCCGTCCTGCACGAATCCATCTACGGCCAAGGCGAGGCAACCAATTGGGCTGCTTGGCGTGTTCTTGAGGACTACCCGGAGTTCAAGCCTGAAGCAGTCGAGCCGCTGCTCACGGGAGAAATGGTTTACCCTTGGTACTTCGAACAGGATCCGGCGCTTGTTCCCCTGCGGGAAGTCGCCGAACACCTCGCGGCCCGGAAAGACTGGAAACCGTTGTATGACCCCGCCCGGTTGGCATCCAACAGCGTGCCCGTAGCGGCAGCCGTGTACAAAGACGATATCTACGTGGACCACGATCTCTCGCTGGAGACCGCTGCAGCCGTGCGAGGTCTTCAGGCCTGGGTCACATCGGACTTCCACCATGATGGCATCGGTGAAGACGGTGAGGGGATCTTCAGGAAGCTCTTGGGCATGGTGCGCGCCCAGCGCTAGGTGGATGTGTTCTCCAGTGGTCCGCTCCCCGCGGCCGACATACGCTGGCGGACAGCAATGACGGCCGTCAAGGCCAACACTGCTGCCGCCAGAAGGCTTGAAGCGATGTTGAGCCCCTGATAGCCGATCCAGGCTAAGAGTAGGCCGGACGTTGCGCCGCCGAGTGCTCCTGCGGCACCCATCAGGGTGTCCGAGACGCCTTGCACAGTGACCCGTTGTTCGGGTTCGACGCTTTCGGCCAAGAGCGTTGACCCGGCAATGGTTGCCGCGGACCATCCCAGGCCGAGGAATATCAACCCCACAGTGACCAACACAGGTTCACGTTGGCCGAATCCGGCGATGAACACCGCCACCAACAGGAGCCCGTGCCCCATGGCAATGGTCTGGAAGCGGCCGGCCTTGTCCGTCAGCCACCCCCAGAGGGGCGACAGGGCGAACATGCCGGCAATGTGGAGGGAGATCGTTAGCCCAATAACCACCAGGGCATCCGTGCTGTCCGTGGTCCCACCATGGTGTCCATCATGGCTTCCACCCACAAGCTGTTGGAGATGCAGCGGTGTCATGGACATAACGGCCACCATGACGCCATGGGCGGCGACGACTGCCGCCAGCGCCAACACCGCCTGGGGTGATGCACGAACGGCGCGAAGACCGGACCGGATGGTTCCCCGGACGGGTTGCGCCCCTGGATCGTCACCAGCCCCAACGTGAGCAGCCAGCCGACGGGACAGCAGTAGTGGATCCGGCCTCAAGCCTGCGAACAACAGTCCGGCTGCCAGGAAAAGTCCCACAGCGGAGAACACGAAGGGGCCTGCGATGGGCGGCAGGCCAAGTGCCTCCCCCACTGCGGCTCCGGGCTGGATCAGGTTGGGCCCAGCCACGGCTCCGATGGTGATGGCCCAGACCACGGTGGACAATGATCGGCCCCGGCGCTCCGGTTCAGCGAGGTCGACGGCGGCGAACCGGGCCTGCAGGTTGGCGGCAGTGCCCAGGCCGAGGAAGGCTGCGCCCAGCAAAAGTAGAACGAAAGACTGGCTCATGACTGAGGCGATGATGAGCAGTGCACCGACCATCGCAGCTACCAACCCGGTGACAAGGCCCACGCGCCGTCCGCGGGCCTCAGCCAAGCGAGCCAGCGGCAGTGCTGCGATTGCGGCAGCCAGTGTCAGGACGGTGGTGATGGATCCCGCCCAGGCTTCGGATCCGGACAAATCCACGGCCAGCAAGGACCCAATGGAGAGTGTGGCGCCATTGCCGACGCCGCTGAGCAACTGCGCGGAACTGAGCAGGAAAACAGTACGGCGCTGAACCCGTTGTGGGTCCAGCGCCGTAGTTGAAGTGGTAGTCACTTCACGAGACTACAACTTTTGGAGGACAGTTACTCTGCCTCGCTCATGCTCTTGCGTGCGTCCTCTTCCAAACGCGCATCCAGCTTCGCCTGGCGTGCTGCGGGGCTCATCAGGCTGGCTACGACAGCAATGATGATGGTACCGACAATGACGGCCAACGATACGTAAGTGGGGATCTCAGGAGCCCACTCAATGTGCTGGCCGCCGTTGATGAACGGGAGCTCATTGACGTGCATGGCGTGCAGGACAAGCTTGACGCCGATGAAGGCCAGGATCACGGATAGGGCGTGCTTGAGGTACACCAGACGTGTCATGAGCCCGCCGAGGAGGAAGTACAGCTGACGCAGGCCCATCAACGCGAAGATGTTCGCCGTAAAGACGATGAAGGCGCTCTGGGTCAGGCCGAAGATAGCGGGGATGGAGTCAACGGCGAACAGGAGGTCGGTCAAGCCAATGGTCACGAAGACGATCAGCATGGGGGTGAAGACCTTCTTGCCGTCCACCACCGTGCGGATTTTGTTGCCGTCGAACTTCTCGGACATCGGCAAGACCTTGCGGAGGCGACCGATCAGCGGGTTCTCGGCGCCCTCTTCTTCGTCTTCACCGGAATCCTTGGCTTGCTTCCACGCAGTCCAGAGGAGGAACGCGCCGAAGATGTAGAAGACCCAGCTGAACTGCTCGATCACTACTGCACCCAGGGCGATGAAGATTCCGCGAAGGATCAGCGCGATGATGATGCCCACCATCAGCACTTCCTGCTGGTACTTACGGGGCACCGAGAAGCGGGCCATGATGATGATGAACACAAAGAGGTTGTCGATGCTGAGGCTGTACTCAGTGACCCACCCTGCGACGAACTGGCCCCCATATTCGGGACCGGCGAATGCGAACATGGCTACTGCGAACAGCAGCGCCAGTCCTACATAGAAGCCGACCCAGAGGCCGGCTTCCTTCATGGAAGGTTCGTGGGGACGCTTGACGACCAACAGGAGGTCGATGAGCAGGATGATTCCGAGAACGACAAAGGAGCCGATCTCAAACCAGACGGGAAGCTGCATTAAAGGTGCCTTTCGCAGGGTACGGGAAAGCGGTGTAAGTCTCTCCGGCCTGCCAGGGTGCGGTGAATGCAAAAATTGGCGGCCCGCTAGATCCGGCGAGGCATCTGTGCCTTGCGTGCTGACGGATGTAGCGCTTGGGATACTCCCCTACGTGACCTAAACCTTACCTTAGGCGTGCCCGGCGGACTGCATCTGGCGTAATTCGCGCTTCAACTCCTTGACTTCGTCACGGATGCGGGCGGCGACTTCGAACTGGAGTTCTGCAGCCGCCCCGTGCATCTGTTCTGTTAGTTGCTCAATGAGGCCCACAAGGTCTTCGGCTGGAGCTGCGGCAAGACCGTCCTGGCGTACGGTGGCGGCACCCTTTGCGGACGTCTTGCGCTTGCCCCCCTTGGCGAGGCGGTTGTTATTGAGCAGTTCCTGGGTGTCTGCGTCTTCCTTAGCCAGCTGATCGGTTATGTCGGCAATCTTTTTGCGCAATGGCTGAGGATCAATGCCATGGTCCGTGTTGTACTGAACCTGGATGGCGCGGCGTCGGTTGGTCTCCTCGATGGCGTGGGCCATGGAGTCGGTGATCCTGTCCGCGTACATATGGACTTGGCCGGACACGTTACGCGCTGCGCGGCCGATGGTCTGGATCAAGGAGGTTGAGGATCGCAGGAACCCTTCTTTGTCAGCGTCGAGGATACTCACGAGGGAAACTTCAGGCAGGTCGAGGCCTTCACGGAGGAGGTTGATGCCAACCAGGACATCGAACACGCCCATCCGGAGTTCGCGGAGCAGTTCCACACGCCGCAGGGTGTCGACGTCGGAGTGCAAATACTCAACCTTCACTCCGTGGCCCACGAGGTAGTCCGTCAGGTCCTCCGCCATGCGCTTGGTGAGCGTGGTGACAAGAACGCGTTCATTCTTCTCCGTCCGGGTCCTGATTTCACCGAGGAGGTCGTCGATTTGACCCTTGGTGGGCTTGACCACGACCTCGGGATCGATAAGGCCGGTGGGGCGGATGATCTGCTGGACGTAGCCGTCGGCTTTGCCGAGCTCGTACTTACCCGGCGTTGCGGACAGATAGACGGTCTGGCCGATGCGCTCCAGGAATTCGTCCCACTTCAGGGGCCGGTTGTCCATGGCCGAGGGAAGGCGGAAGCCGAAGTCCACGAGGTTCCGCTTGCGGGACATGTCGCCCTCGTACATGGCACCGATCTGCGGAATGGTGACGTGTGATTCATCCACTACCAGAAGGAAATCATCAGGGAAGTAGTCGATCAGGCAGTGTGGCGCCGTTCCGGGTTCGCGGCCATCGATATGGACGGAATAGTTCTCGATGCCGTTGCAGAAACCCATCTGCTGCATCATTTCGAGGTCGTATGTTGTGCGCATCCGCAGCCGTTGGGCTTCGACAAGCTTGTTTTGGCCTTCGAGGACCTTCAAACGGTCAGCAAGTTCGTCCTCAATCCGCTTGATGGCGCGGGCCATCCGCTCCGGACCAGCCACGTAGTGTGAGGCCGGGAAAACATACATTTCTTCTTCGTCCCGCAGCACTTCGCCGGTGAGGGGATGGAGCGTTTGAATGTTCTCGATCTCATCGCCGAAGAACTCAATCCTGATGGCGAGTTCTTCATACATGGGAATGATCTCCACGGTGTCGCCGCGGACCCGGAAGGTACCCCGGTGGAAATCCATGTCATTCCGCGCGTACTGCATGGAGACAAACTTCCGGAGAAGGTGGTCGCGGTTCATCTCTGCGCCCTTGCGGAGTGTGACCATGCCGGCGATGTATTCCTCGGGCGTGCCCAGGCCATAAATGCAGGAAACCGTGGCCACCACGATGACGTCGCGTCGGGTCAGCAACGCATTGGTGGCGGAGTGACGGAGTCTTTCCACTTCCTCATTGATGGAGGAATCCTTCTCAATGAAAGTATCCGTCTGCGCTACGTAGGCCTCAGGTTGGTAGTAGTCATAGTAGGACACGAAGTATTCCACCGCGTTGTTGGGCAGCAGTTCCCTGAACTCATTGGCCAGCTGCGCGGCGAGTGTCTTGTTTTGGACCATCACCAGGGTGGGTCGCTGGACCTGTTCGATGAGCCACGCCGTCGTTGCACTCTTACCTGTACCTGTGGCGCCAAGGAGGACAACGTCTTTTTCGCCGTTGTTGATTCGCTCGGTCAGTTCCGCGATAGCGGTGGGCTGATCGCCGGCAGGTTTGAATTCACTGATTACTTCGAAGGGCGCGACCACACGGTTGATCTCCTGGGCAAGACTCATATAAACCAATCTACTCCTGCCCTAGGACAGCTACTGTCCGCGTTTGCCTTCAGCAGAAGAGATATACGACGGCGGCATCCACCCTGTGCGGGTGGCCCACGCATCCATGAGTGGCCAAGCGACCTCTGTGAACCACGGCTCCTTTGCGTCGGCGTAGGCAGCAGTGCCCTGGTCCCCGGCGTGCGTGGCCGCCACTTCATGTTTGTGTGCTTGATACAGTTCCGCCGCAGACTGTTCTGCCCGTAACCAGTCGCGGAACAGCAGTGCGTACCGCCATCCGGGTGAGCCGGCCACCCGGACGTGCAGGTTCACCGCACGGCCCGGATCAGCGTTGGCGTGGAACCGTTTCTGCCATAGCGCGGGATCCAGTTCCGGTGGCTTCGGGGTGTCCTGATGGGAATCGGGCACGGCGGGGAAACCGGCCGCGGCGAGGGCAGGAGCAATGCGGTCTGCTGTCTCAAGGTCAGCCACGGCGAGTTGAAGGTCGATCACGTCCTTTGCCGCCATCCCTGGCACCGAGGTAGAGCCGACGTGATCCACTGCAAGGATCTCGTGGGGAGCTGCAGCGGTGATGCGTTCAGCCAACCGCTGCGCCTGCGCAATCCACTCCGCCTTGGAAGCGTTCATGACCGGCCCGGTTTCGCGCGGGGCCCTGGTGCTCCGTTGGAGGTTCTCCGCGAAGGGCGCCAGGCGGTGCGTCCATAAAGCATCCACCGCGGCGAGCAACTGCTCCCGGGTTCCGGAGTTGTCCAGGACGACGTCGGCAGCGGCGTTGCGTTCTGCTCGCGTAGCCTGTGAGGCCATACGAGCCAACGCGTCCTCCGTGGTCATCTGCCGAAACTCCACCATGCGTTGAACGCGGACGTCATCCGGGGCATCCACCACCACTACCAAATGGAAGTTGCTGCCCTGCCCGGTTTCGACAAGAAGTGGAATGTCCTGGACCACGATGTCACCAGGTCCCGCACTGGCCACGATTGCCGCAGCAACCTCCCGGACCAGCGGATGGATGATGCTGTTGAGAACTTCGCGTTGGGAAGGGTCCTGAAACACCATGGAACCGAGCTTCGGCCGGTCAAGCCTGCCATTGGCGTCGAGGATGCCGGGACCGAAGGCCCCAACAACCCGCTCCAGGCCAGGAGTTCCGGGCTCCACCACCTCACGCGCAATAAGATCTGCGTCCACCAGGATTGCACCAAGTTCCCGCAACCTGGACGCCACCGACGATTTTCCCGAGGCGATGCCGCCAGTCAACCCAATCTTCAACACCCTCCAACACTAGACTGAAGCGGTGGAAAATGAGGATGGCAGCCGCGCTACGACGTATACGACCATCGCGGCCGGTGCGGATTTCCGCAACGAACTGGAGATCCGCAGATCCCGCTTCATCACAGTCCTCCGGCGCGCACCCGATGAGGAAACAGCACGCTCATTGGTCAGTGACCTTCGCCGTGAATTTTACGACGCCCGCCACCATTGCTCAGCTTTCGTCATAGGGCCCGATCGCATGATCCAACGCTCCAGCGATGACGGCGAACCCTCGGGTACGGCAGGTGTCCCCATGCTGGAGGCACTCGTCAAAAGGGAGACCTCACCCAAGGTGACGAACCTTAGCGACGTCAGTGTCGTCGTCGTGCGCTATTTCGGCGGGATCCTCCTGGGCGCAGGCGGCCTGGTCCGCGCGTACTCCGAGTCGGTGTCCGCCGCCTTGGACCTGGCACCGTTGGTTCAGCGGCGAAGACTGCGCCTGTGCTCCATTGACGTCCCCCACGCGGAGGCTGGTCGTTTGGAAAACGAACTTCGCGGCGCCGGGTATGTCATGGCGAAAACCGGATATGAAGCCCGGCACACGGTTCTTCGAGTGGCTTTGCCTGACGATGCAGGTGCCATCTCCGAGGCCCACGCCCGGCTGGCGTCCCTCACCGCAGGAACTCTTGAGCTGCTGCCACAGGGCACCGAATGGGTGGACGTCCCCTACTGAACTGCGTTCGCACCCCTAACGCCGTTTACACCCCCTAACGCCGTTTGCACCTATGCTCATCCCGGCAGCGCGCCCGTTGCCGCCTATTGCACCAGTGGTTAAGGGTGCGTCGGGAGGAAACAGATGCGATGTAGGGGCCGAAAGCAGAAGGACCCCTGCCCGGAGGCAGGGGTCCTTCGTTGGCTATTCAGCTCATCCCGTGAGGGAAGCGGAATTAGTTGCCGGTCAGCTTCTCACGCAGTGCAGCGAGTGCTTCGTCGGACGCCAGGGTACCGCCGCCGGTGTTGGACTCAGCAGCAGCCGGCTCCGAGGAGTAGCTGGTGGTGCCGGAATCGGACTCACCGGACGTTGCAGCAGCAGCGTCGTCAGCAGCGTGCTGGGCAACCTGCTTCTTGTGAGCTTCCCAGCGGGTCTGGGCGTCAGCGTACTGCTGCTCCCAAGCGGCGCGCTGGGTCTCGTAGCCCTCGAGCCATTCGTTCGACTCGGGGTCGAAGCCCTCGGGGTACTTGTAGTTGCCCTCTTCGTCGTACTCAGCGGCCATGCCGTACAGAGCGGGATCGAACTCGGTGCTGTCAGCGTCAACGCCCTCGTTAGCCTGCTTGAGGGAGAGGGAGATGCGGCGACGCTCGAGGTCGATGTCGATGACCTTGACGAACAGTTCGTCGCCAACGGAGACAACCTGCTCTGCAAGCTCCACGTGGCGGACAGCCAGCTCGGAGATGTGCACGAGGCCTTCGATGCCGTCTTCGACGCGAACGAACGCACCGAACGGAACCAGCTTGGTGACCTTACCCGGAACAACCTGGCCGAGGGCGTGGGTGCGGGCGAAGGTCTGCCACGGATCTTCCTGCGTAGCCTTGAGCGACAGGGAGACACGCTCGCGGTCCAGATCCACTTCGAGGACCTCGACAGTGACTTCCTGGCCAACCTCAACAACCTCGGACGGGTGGTCGATGTGCTTCCAGGACAGCTCGGAAACGTGAACGAGGCCGTCTACGCCGCCCAGGTCCACGAATGCACCGAAGTTGACGATGGAGGAAACAACGCCCGGACGAACCTGGCCCTTTTCCAGCTTGTTGAGGAACGTGGAGCGAACCTCGGACTGGGTCTGCTCGAGCCATGCACGGCGGGACAGCACAACGTTGTTGCGGTTCTTGTCCAGCTCGATGATCTTGGCTTCGATCTGCTGACCGATGTACGGAGCGAGGTCGCGGACACGACGCATCTCCACGAGCGATGCGGGGAGGAAGCCACGCAGGCCGATGTCCAGGATGAGGCCACCCTTGACAACCTCGATGACGGTACCGGTAACGACGCCGTCTTCTTCCTTGACCTTCTCGATGTCGCCCCAGGCGCGCTCGTACTGAGCACGCTTCTTGGAGAGGATCAGACGGCCTTCTTTGTCTTCCTTGGTGAGAACCAAAGCTTCGACCTGATCGCCAACGGCGACAACGTCGCCGGGATCAACATCGTGCTTGATGGAAAGCTCGCGGGAAGGGATGACACCTTCGGTCTTGTAACCGATGTCGAGCAGAACTTCGTCGCGGTCGACCTTGACGACGGTACCTTCGACGAGGTCTCCGTCGTTGAAGTACTTGATGGTGGCGTCGACAGCTGCGAGGAAGTCCTCAGCGGTACCGATGTCGTTAATGGCGACTACGGGGGTACCGGGCTTCTCGGTGGAGGTGATGGTCATGTAGTAGGGGCTCCGTTGTGGATAGTTAGTCGGTCAGGCAAACCGCTGCCGCCCGGGTCCGGACGGCAGAACACGGCAAATTACCGGGTCATCCTGATTTGTGGATTAGTACAAAATGGATGCATGCACGTAGTACACGCCCGTTTATTCTAGTCGCATTGGCAAAGCAGGGTCAAAAGGAGTGTTACACCGTCAGGACGTCCCCGAGGCGGGCAAATGAGACTCCGAGATCCAGCAGCTGGGGCAAAGCCCGCGCGTAGCCGCCGGCGGTGCCTGCAGCAGGTCTGTTGAAATGCGAAATGACGATGTCCCCGGCCACCACACGCCCCACTTCACCGGCCACTGTGGCAGCAGAATATGTGGCTCCTCCGTCGCCGTTGACTGTGAAGTTGACCGGCAACATACCGAGCCTTCGCGTCATTTCCACCGCAACTTCGTCGTAGAACGCAGTGCCTGGGCGGAAAAACTTCGGGGCCGTTCCGCACAGCTCCTGCAGGATCTGCTGGTTACCCATCAACTCATCGTAAGCGGCTGCCACTGAAGTGGTTCCCTGAATGCCGTAGGCGGACTTGCCACTCACTGACAACGGCAGGTGGGCAGTGCCGTGATTGGCGAGTTCGAACAGGGGGTCGGCGGCCAACTCTGCCGAGAGCGCGGGGTTGGCATGGATCCATCGGCTATTGATGAACAGCGTTGCAGGGACGTTGTGTCTGCGGAGAGTTTGCAGGAGTGCGTGGTCGCATCCTGTGCCGCCGTGACCGCCACACGCATCAAATGTCAAGACAACCTTGGCGGACGCCGTGCGGTTCACCACTCCCGTCACGTGCAGTCCCCATTCCTTGGGGTGCCTTCCGTGGAACTCCGCCATGATGTGTTGCTTCGACAGCACCGTGGATGCGGGCCCAGGCGAAGCGGGAGACGTTGGAGCGAGGGCCGCAACGGCTTGCTCGCGGGATTTGGCGGCAAGGGAAGGAGGCGGTGTGGCCGGGCCCGAACGAGGGGACGTTGGGGCAGCAAGGTCTCCGCTCGAGCCGGCGGTATGCGTAGGGCCACTCGCACACGCCGTCAGGGCAGCCGAGGCAAGTCCTGCCATTCCAAGCAGCACTGATCGCCGGCCGGCCAACGGCCGCCGCTTGGAATCCCCCATGGATGTCCTTCTCTGGTTGTAACTATGTGGTTGTAACTAGGTGGTTGTGGTGGTGGTCGCGCTTGCTTGACGGCCTCTAGAAGTGCGTCAGGCAGTGCGCGGATCGTTCCACAGCAAACAGTTGCTGCGCCAGGAACGCAGCTCCCGGCGTGTGCTCACCAATGCGACCAGCGGCCGCCAAGGTAACGGGCGACACAGCCCCAAGATAAATGGAGGCGAGGTCGGCGACGTCCAGGCTGAGGTCGGGCGCCTCGCCTGACGCTTCCGTCACGACGGCGGCAGCACCGCCGTCGGACTCCAGAACCCAGGTGCCACCCGCCAAATCCAGGGAGTCCGTCACCTCCAGCACCAGCCTGCCGGCAACGGGGAAGCTGCGGGCCTGCAAGGCAGCTGGTGTATCCAGGATCCTGAGCCACAGCATGTCGCGGATCTCCGAGGCCTCAATGCACCTCGGATCTTCCAGCGCCCACGCAAGTGGGTCATCCACCGGCGCTTCAACCCACGTCACTTCGTCGATGAGGTCAATGCTGCCCAGAAACCTCCACAGGTCCAGGTAGGCCGCATTGCTTGCGGCCACGAGGTCCACGATCTCCATGGTGAACGGCTTGTGGTCCCAGCCCTTGAAGCGGTAGGAAACGTAGCCATCCAATGATCCGGAAAGGTCATAGTGCAGGGCGCAACGAACGGAGGTGTCGGGCTTGCCGTCGTGGCCGATGGAACCGGAAGCGAGAAGCCGGTAGTATTCCTGCCGGTCAATGGAACCCGGCGAGAGCCGCTGGACACGTTCAAAGACCTGCGGTGCCACGTCCAGGAGCACGGACGGATCGGCGACTTCCATGGTGCCTTGCGGCAGCCCCCGGAGCCTGAACCGTGGGCCGGTATCAACCTTGATGCTTCGCTCAAAAGTGGCCACGCCAAAGCCAAAACGGCCGTAGATGGACGCTTCAGACGCCGTGAGGGCGGCCATGGCAAGGCCGTCATCCTTGGCAGCTTCCAGATCGGCGGTCATCATGCCGCGCAGGATTCCGTTCCGCCGGTGCGTGCCGCGGACCGTCACGGCGGTAACGAGGTTGGACTCAAGTTGGCGGCCAAAACCAATGTTCAAGGCCTTGCGCATGGTGGCGTACGTTGCCACGGGAACCTCTGAGCCAAGAGAATGCTCCGGCACGTTGCCGTTGACGTAGACGCCCGTCAGCTCGCGCTGATCTGTTTGATAGGCCGCCAAGGTTTTGGCGAGGTATTCATCGTCGCGCCGTTGTTGGTGGAATCCGTGGGATACGGCCTGCACCCAGGTGGTGCAGCGGCTGTAGCCGGCGTCATCTGGATCAGCTACGGCGGGGAATCGTTGAACGGTGTACTTTCCGGACTTGTTTTCATTGGGATCGGCCACGCCATTGAGCCTAGCCAGACGCCGGAGGGCGCGCCACCATCTCGGCGGCGCGCCCTCAGGCGTTCGCTTGAATCCTTGGCTGGACTCAACAAATACGTGCCTGGCTTAGTGTCCGGCCTCGTACCAGCTGGAACCGACGCCAATCTGGACATCCAGCGGCACTGACAATTCAGCAGCCGAGCCCATCTGTTCGATGACCAGCTTCTCCACGGCTTCGCGTTCTCCCGGCGCAACCTCCAGCACCAGTTCGTCGTGGACCTGGAGCAGCATGCGGGACTTGAGTCCTTGGCTGGCGAGCTCGGCCGAGACGCCCAGCATGGCGCGCTTGATGAGGTCTGCCGCTGAGCCTTGGATGGGTGAGTTCAAGGCGATGCGCTCGGCTGCTTCGCGGGCTTGCCGGTTGGTGCTGGTCAAGTCCGGGAGGTAGCGGCGGCGGCCCTCGATGGTGGCTGTGTAACCGTCTGTCCGGGCCTGGTCCACTACGCCGCGCAGGTAGTCGCGGACTCCGCCGAAGCGGTCGAAGTAGTCCTTCATGAGCGTCCGGGCTTCATCCACGGAGATTTCCAACTGCTTGGATAATCCGAAGGACGTCAGGCCGTACGCCAGGCCGTAAGACATTGCCTTGACCTTGGAACGCATGGCACTGGTGACTTCGGCCGGCGCAACGTTGAAGATCCGCGATCCCACGAAGCGGTGGAGGTCCTCGCCATCACGGTAGGCCTGGATGAGGGCCTCGTCCCCGGAGAGGTGCGCCATGATGCGCATCTCGATCTGGGAGTAGTCGGCCGACAGCAAGCACTCATAGCCGTCGCTGACGACGAAGATGCCGCGAACGCGACGCCCTTCTTCACTGCGGACCGGGATGTTCTGCAAATTGGGGTTGTTGGAGGAGATGCGGCCTGTTGCTGCAATGTTCTGCGCATACGTGGTGTGGATACGACCATCATCGGCAACGGACTTCTTGAGGGTCTCCACCATCTGGGCGAGCTTGGAAGATTCCCTGTGTGCCATGAGCTGGACCAGGAATTCGTGGCCGGTCTTCTCCAGCAGCCCCTTCAGGGACGCGGCGTCGGTGGTGTAGCCGGACTTGATCTTCTTGGTCTTGGGCAGGCCGAGTTCCTCGAACAGGACGGTCTGCAACTGCTTGGGCGAACCGAGATTGACCTCGTGTCCGATCGCGGCAAAAGCCTGCTCCTGAGCGTTCTCGATGACCTTGGTGAGGTCGGCGAGCTGTTCGTCCATCCGGTCGGTGGATACGTAGATGCCGGTGAGTTCCATCTGGGCCAGCACGCGCGCCACGGGGAGTTCCAGCGTGGTCAACAGGGCGTCGGCCTTGATGTCGGCAAGTTCGGTTTCGAAGTGTTTGCTGAGTGCATGCACGACGGCGGCATGCTGGACGAGCGCTGCTGCGGCAGCTTCGTCGGTGTCACCGGAAAGGTCCAATTCCAACTGTCCGGATTGGGCCGCAGCAGCGGCGAAGGAGATCTTCAGGTGCACTTGGGCCAGCTCAGCGAGGTCGTAGCTGCGGCGGTCCGGCTGGATCAGGTAGCCGGAGATGGAGGTGTCATCCACCACGCCTTCCAAGCCGAGGCCACGGTTGTGGAGGGCCTTGAGTGCAGACTTGAACTCGTGCAGCACCTTGGCTTCCTCGGGGTCCTGGAGCCACCGGGACAAAACCGACTCAGCTGCGGCGTCCAGGCCCGTTAGGTCGATGTAGGCCGCACCGTTGCTCCTGACGACAGCCAGGGCACTTGCGTCATCACCGACGCGTCCGGGTACCAGTTGGACCGCGAGTGCCGAACGCACGCCGGATCCAGCGGCAAAGAAGGCCTCGAGTCCCGGGGCGTCCTTAAGGACGGTGTATTCCGGGGTTTCAATGGTGTCCGGGGCCGCTCCGGCGGTGTCGTCACCGTAGAGATCGAACAGCCGCGTCCGGAGAGTCCGGAATTCGAGTTCCTCAAAAAGCTCCTCGATCGCCTGGCGGTCCGGACGTGGCTCGTGCAAGTCAGCCAAGGTGAGGGGTAGGTCGAGGTCGGTCAGCAGCTGGTTCAGCCTGCGGTTGCGCTTGACGTTCTCAAGGTTCTCCTTCAGGGCGCCGCCCACTTTGCCACCGATGGAGTCTAGGTTTTCCAGGATGCCCTCAAGGCCACCGTAGAGATTGATCCATTTGGCCGCGGTCTTGGGGCCGACGCCCGGAACGCCGGGAAGGTTGTCCGCGGTTTCACCCACGAGGGCAGCGAGGTCAGAGTACAAACCGGGCTTGACGAAGTATTTTTCCTCAATGGCCGCAGCATCCATCCGGGGGATATTGCTGACACCCTGCTTGGGGTACAGGACAAAGACGTTGTCATTGATGAGCTGGAACGCATCCCTATCACCGGAAACAAGCAGCACCTCAAAGCCTGCGGCGTCGCCCTGGGCGGCCAGCGTGGCCAGGACGTCATCGGCTTCATATCCGGGCATGGCAATGGTCCTGATGCCCCAGGCTTCCATGACCTTGGCGATGAGGCCGATCTGGCCGGCGAACTCGGCGGGGGTGGCGTTGCGGCCGCCCTTGTATTCGCTGTACTCAGCCTTACGGAACGTGGTGTCGTCAGAAACGTCGAATGCCACGGCAACGTGGGTGGGCTTCTGGTCCTTGATCAGGTTGATCAGCATGGAAGTAAACCCATGGACAGCGTTGGTGTATTGCCCCCTGGCCGTAGAGAAATTCTCCGCAGGAAGGGCATAGAAAGCCCGGAATGCCATGGAGTGGCCGTCCAGGACCAGCAGCCTGGGCCGGCCCTCCCCCGTAGTGCTGGTGGTGGTTGATGCAGAGGGGGTGGGTGCTGTAGCGATGGCAGCAGCTTGGGCCGTTGGAACCTGGTCCGGTTTGGTTGTTTCACTCACAGGTGCCAGCCTAGTTGGCATGATGGACAATTTCACGCCGAACCGGTTTGTCGACGAGCTCAATGAAGCAGGTGTCCCCGAAGAGTTCCACGATTGGCTCTCAGCGCATGGCGTTGGCGCCCTCGTGGTGAAACTGGGTATCCGATTCACGGAAATGGGTGCGGAGCGCACGGTGGCCACTATGCCGGTGGAAGGAAACACGCAGGTGGCAGGTATCCTGCACGGCGGAGCCCACGTTGTCCTTGCAGAGACCTTGGGGTCGTTCGCTGCATCGCTTCACGCCGGCCGGGGACGACACGCCGTAGGCATAGAGGTGGGCGCAACCCACCACCGTTCCGTTGCCAGCGGTATCGTGACGGGCACCTGCACCGCCATCCATCTGGGTGGCACACTGGCAACGCACGAGATTGTTATCACCGATGACAAGGGCCGCCGGCTCTCAACTGCCCGGATCACCAATATGATCCGGGACAACCGTCACTGAAGCCGGTAGTGAAGTTCAGCCGCCGCCCCACCAAGGATCTTGGAAGAGACCAACTCAAGCGGCGCCGTCGGGCCGTTGAGCGGCAGCAGCCGTTTTCCCGCGCCCAGCACCACGGGAATGATGGTGACGATCATCTCGTGGAGCAATCCGGCGTTGGCGAACTGAGCCACGAGGTGGCCTCCGCCCACCAGCCAGACGTTCTTGTCGCCTGCATCCTTGAGTAAGTCCGGTGCGAACTCGCGGACGTCGCCACGGACAAAGGTGATATCCGCTCCGGCCGGTGCTGAGTACTCATGGTGGGTGAAGACCCAGCATGGGGTATCCGGGTACGGCCATTTGCCGGGTTCATGTTCCATGAGCCAGCGGTAGGTGTCGCCGCCCATGGCGATGCATCCAACGCCCGCCATGAAAGATTCGATGCTCTCATTGACTCCCTCAGCTTGGTCGAACTGGAGGAGCCAGCCAAGATCGTCCTCAGGTGAGGCGATGAAGCCATCAATGGTTGAAGCTACGTAATACTGGAAAATCGCCATGGCCTCAGACTAGGGCAATCCGAGCGGGCCAGGACAGTGACCGGCCATTACGGTGACCGGACTGGGCGGTGACCGGACTGGGCAGCGACCCTGACTCATCAGCGGGCTGCGGGATTGGCTGGCTTACCCGGGACGACTTTTTTCGGAGTCGTACGCGGCGATGAACTGGGCGTCTAGGGCTCCTTGGCCGGTTCAGCAGCAGGTGGAAGGGTGCTGCCAGGCACGGCAGGATCCACGTAGAAGAACGTCACCGTTCCGGCAACCTCCACCGTGTCTTTGATGGAGATCCGGATGGATTCCCTGCCTTCAGCGGGCGGCATCCGCAGGTATAACGCTTGGTAGTCCCCTCCCCCGGCCACAATGTCCGGAACTGTGGGGACGCCATCAAACAGGACTTCTCCTACCCGCACGTAGTAGCCGTCCAAGCGAACAATAGTGCCCCCTGAGGTGGGTCCCGATGCGCGGGGCATGCCAATCACTGGCCGCAAGTCCTCGTCCACTACGGTCAACCTCAGCAATTGCCGGGGGCACGCTTCGCCGGGACCGGGTTCCGCCTTGAAAACAGATCCGGGGTTACTGCGGTACTGAGCAACCAGAAATGCCGATGTGGCCGCCACCCGGAACTCAAGGCACTGCTTTTGCGGGATTCGCGGGGTCCTGGCCACGGCCACGGACGCTTGCTGCCAGTCGTCCTGCCTTCCGGTTTGCAGGGCCCTGCACACCGCCGCGCCCGCCTGCCAGACGGCAGCATCTGCTGCGCCCTCAACGCTCTGGACCAGCGCATCGCATTGGAACTGCTGCAGCATGAGGTACCGCTGGCCAGGGGCGGGATCATCTGACCCAATGGGCCCGGTTGGCAGCCAACTCACCACGGTGGGCTCCTGCGGGGGCGCCTCTGCGGTTTCCTCGGACTTCGGCGCCCGCTCGGGTTGACTGCCGCTGCGGGGACTGCCGGTTGGTCCGACGCCGGTGGGCTGTTGCGGCGCCGACTCACTTTGCGGCGTTGCGGCCGGCGGTGGGCTGGTCTGGACAGCGTCCGGTGTTGAGGCGGCCTGCGTGGCGGTGGCTTCAGCTGAAGCTTCCTGCGGTGATGTGGCCTCTGGTGAGGCGGCCTGAGCCGTGGACGTCGCCGGGGGTGAGACGGACGTCGAGTTGGGCGTGGAGATAGAGGGGAGGCCGTCGTTTCCGGAAGGAAGGCAGGCAGAAAGTCCCAAGACGACGACGGGAACCAGCACCACTCCAATGAGCTGGTCCCGGGTAAGGAACGTCATGACGGCCCCACATCTGCCGGTTCAGAATGACGCAGCTATGTGCATAACTGCACTGCTGATTATTCTCCCTGGAGGACCTCACAGCCAGAAAACAGCGGCTACTTTCCGAAATAGGGCACAATCAGGTAGATGCCGAAAAGTACCGCGGCTGCGCAGAACGCGAAGCATACGTAGGCCAATGAGCGCACCAAAACAGGCGACTTTTGCTGGGCGTCACCGGCGATGGCCGTTAGGCGAACGCCCAATGAGTAAAGCACCACCAAGGTAACGGCGGCCACGAGGGTTACTCCCGCCACCTGCAGCAATTCCAACCATTTCATCGCTGCACATCCTCGCTGGGGGTTGTCTTTCGGGATTTCTTCTTCTTGCGGAACCGCACGGCATGGCCGGCTTCTTCAACTTCGACGGCGTTGTGGTGGCCGACGTGCGACTTGCGGGAAACGACGAACATGAACAGTACCGCGGCAGTACCCACCACTGCGGCGATGATGACGCCAACGACGCCGATGCTCACCAGGAGAGCCGTCAGCGCGCCGACGATGGCAGAGGCCGGTAGCGTGAACAACCAGCCCAAGGCAATCTTGCCCGCAGTGCCCCAGCGGACAGATGTCCCCTTGCGGCCAAGGCCTGAGCCGATGACTGAGCCTGATGCTACCTGCGTGGTGGAAAGGGCAAAGCCCAGGTGGGATGAGGCCAGGATGGCAGAGGCGGTGCTGGTTTCCGCGGAGAAACCCTGTGCCGGCTTTACCTCGGTGAGGCCCGAGCCCATGGTGCGGATGATGCGCCAACCACCTGCGTAGGTACCGATGGCGATGGCGAAAGCACAGGCTGCGATGACCCAGAACTGCGGACCACTGCCCGGAGCCTGAGTGCCTCCTGCGATAAGCACCAGGGTGATGATGCCCATGGTCTTCTGGGCGTCGTTGGTTCCGTGTGCCAGGGCCACCAGGCTTGAGGTGAAAATCTGTCCAGTGCGGAAGCCACCACGTTTCTGAGTTAGCTTGTCGCCTGTTTCGGGATCATGCCGGGAGGTGAGGGCATAAGCGAGGCGGGTGCAGATGTACGCGACGAGCCCTGCTATGAGCGGCGCGAAGATGGCAGGCAGGATCACCTTCTGCAGTACTGTCTCAAAGTTGATGGAGTGGAAGCCGATGCCCACTACTGCTGCGCCGATGAGGCCGCCGAACAGTGCATGCGACGAACTCGATGGCAGGCCCTTGAGCCAGGTGATCATGTTCCAGAGAACAGCCCCCATGAGGCCGGCAAAAATGATGTCAGGGGTGATGTGGATTCCCTCTGACCCTTCCCGGATCAATCCACCGGAGATGGTCTTGGCCACTTCCGTAGAGAGGAATGCGCCGACGAGGTTGAGCACGGCAGCCAGGGCGACAGCCGTCTTGGGCTTGATCGCCCCCGTGGCGATAGGCGTAGCCATCGCGTTGGCAGTGTCGTGAAACCCGTTGGTGAAGTCAAAGAATAGGGCCAACGCTATTACCAGCGCGACCATGAAGGTGATATCCACCTGTTGCCCAATCTGCAGAGTCGACGACGTTCAGCAGTTTCACTTCCCCATACCTGCCATCCACAGCATAGTTCAGCAAGTGTTCAACTGACTCGGCTTGCGGTATTCACTCCGGCGGGCTTGAAACCTTAAGAATCCTACGTGCCTTCCGGTGAGCGGACAAACGTGCCGGGGCTCCGGTTCACCCCAGGTAAGCCCTGACAGCCTCGAGGTCGCGACGGGATAGACCTTTGCGCGGATCCGGTGAGATGCAAAGCACACGATCCTGCTGGTATTCGGCCCAGGATCGGGCCTCGGACTCCTGGCTGAGTTGGTCGTCAACCCATATGATCCGCTCACTTCCGGCGCCGGCCAGATCCTTTTGAAGGGCCACCAGTTTCCACCACTCATTGCCCTCATCCCAGCCCAGGCTGGAAAGCACCGGCCAGTCCTGTCCGTTCAGGCCGATGGCGGGGCATAGAAACTCCGGCGCGAGGCCCTCCCAGGTGGTCAGCCACACAAATCGAGCATCGGGGTGACGTGCAAGGACATTGAGTTCAGCGACAACCTCCTGCGCAAAAGCGACATCCAGGATTCCGGCGTCGGCGAAGGTCCATTCACTTCCCCAGTCCGTGGTTCCGAGGGGACTGAAGGGGTTCACCACGCCGTCGACGTCCAGATATATGGACACAGGTGCATGAGTGTCTTGACGGGCATCCATGGCCATTCCCCTTCCCCAACGGTTGAGATTCAGCCTACGCGAGAACTCAGCTACAACCGGAGCTGGATACTATGCTTGAATCAATACCTTGACGTGCGTCATGCAAGTGATATTCTCTGAGCATGGAAAAGCCCACAGTCCATTCCGCCCAAAGCGTCCGCGATATCGAGGACAGTGTCCGCACTGATTTCCGGCATGCAATGTCTTATGGCGGGTATCTGGACCTCGACCGCCTGCTGAGCTCCCAGCACCCCCTCAGTGAGCCAGAGCACCACGACGAGTTGCTGTTCATCATCCAGCACCAGACCAGCGAGCTCTGGTTGAAGCTGGTTTTGCATGAATTGCTGGAAGCCCGGAGGCTTTTCGACGCCGACAATTTGGGCAAGGCGCTCAAGTGCATAGCCCGGGTCAAGGCCATCCAGCGAACCATGACTGAGCAATGGTCCGTCCTTGGGACCCTCACGCCCCGCGAATACGCCCAGTTCCGCGGCTTCCTGGGCAGTTCGTCAGGGTTCCAGTCGTATCAATACCGCGGCGTGGAATTTCTGTTGGGCAACAAGAACCGCGGGATGCTGCGCGTCTTTGAAAGCGAACCCGAGGCTCATGCGTTACTCAGCACGCTCCTGGAGGAGCCCACGTTGTATGACGCTTTCCTGAACGTCCTGGCCCGCGCAGGTTACGACATCCCCGCCGACATCCTGGCCCGGGATACCAGCGAGCCGTGGACCTTCCGTCAAGACCTCGTACCCATCTTCCAGAAGATCTACGAATCGGACGACACTCCCTGGGGCCTTTACGAAGCCTGCGAGGATCTTGTGGATATTGAGGACAACTTCCAAGCCTGGCGGTTCCGCCACCTGAGGACAGTCCAGCGCACCATCGGCTTCAAGGTAGGCACAGGCGGATCGTCGGGAGTGGACTTCCTGAAGCGCGCCCTGGACCTCACGTTCTTCCCCGAGCTTTACGCCGTCCGCACCGAGATTGGCAACTAACCAGACGCCCGGCTCTGCCGCCCAACACTTCCGCAGGAGGAACCATGACAACAGCGCAACAAACCCAAAAACCGACGTCGGCCGAACTGGATGCCGCTGATCCCCTCGCCGCCCAGCGCGAGGCCTTCTACGCGCCCGACGCCGATCAGCTCGTCTCGTATTTGGACGGCAACTCACTGGGCCGCCCGCTGAAGGTCACCTCCGCGAATCTGGCATCCTTTGTCCACGACGCCTGGGGCAGCCGCCTGATCCGCGGATGGGACGAGCAGTGGATGGACGAGCCCACCGCGGTAGGCGACCTCATTGGTGAAGTGACCCTGGGTGCCGCTCCGGGACAGACCACTGTGGGTGACTCCACCTCGGTGATGCTCTATAAAATGATCCGCGCAGCCGTGGACGCCCAGCCGGGCCGCGATGAGATCATCATCGACCGCGACAACTTCCCTACCGACCGATTCATCATTGAGGGCATCGCCAAGGAGCGCGGGGCCAGCATCAAATGGATCGCTGCGAACCCTGCCAGCGGTGTTCGTGCCGAAGACCTGGACGGACTGCTGGGTGAGCGGACGGCAGTGGTGGTCCTCAGCCATGTAGCCTACCGCTCGGGGTTCCTGGCCGACGCCAAGGGGATCACGGAAAAGGTGCACCAAGCCGGAGCACTGATGCTTTGGGACCTTTGCCACTCGGTTGCTTCGGTGCCCATGGAACTTGACGCATGGGGCGTGGACCTCGCCGTCGGTTGCACGTACAAATACCTCAACGGCGGACCAGGCTCACCCGCCTTTGCCTACGTCAACGCCTCTCAGCAGGATCGTTTGCAGCAACCCATCTGGGGTTGGATGGGTGCCGATAATCCCTTCGGAATGACGGAGTCATACAAGCCCGCGCAGGGCATGCGCAGGTTTATCACCGGAACACCTCCGGTGCTGGCCATGCAGCCGATGAAGGACATGCTGGAACTGATCGCCTCGGTAGGCATGGACGCCGTGCGTGAAAAATCGGTCAAACTGACCGAGTACGCAATCGCGCTCTCCGAAGAGCACTTGGTGCCTCTTGGTGCGGAAATCGTAAGCCCCCGGAATCCTGCAGAGCGAGGCTCGCACATTACCGTGGACCACCCGCTATTCGCCGATGTCACGGCCAAGCTCTGGGAAAAGGGCGTCATCCCGGACTTCCGCCCCCCGCACGGCCTCCGCATTGGCCTGTCGCCCCTGAGCACGAGCTACGCCGAGGTTGAGTTGGGAGTCGCAGCCATCCGCGATGCCCTCTCCGAACTGCTGTGAGCCGGTGATGAGTGCCGTCCTTGACGACATGGACTCCCGCCCCGGGAGTACAACCTCGTTGCTGCGCACAGTCGTTGGCCTGTATCTGCGGGACGCCGGAGGCTGGATGTCCACCAAGGACATTGTGACCCTCATGGAAGCGTTGGGGACTTCCGGAACAGTAACCCGGACTGCCCTGGGCCGGCTTCGCAAGAAAGATGTGGTGTTGCAGGAATCCCGCAATGGTGTGCCCGGGTTTACGCTGACCGAGGGCGCCGCAACCATGCTGGCCCGCGGCGACCGGAGGATCTACAACCCGCGGAGTATGTCGGAATCAGATCCCTGGTGCTTGATTTCCTTCTCCATACCGGAGACCGAACGCGAAAAACGGCATCAATTACGCCGCAGGCTGCACTGGATCGGTTGCGGTACGGTGGCTGCCGGACTGTGGATCTGCCCCGATTCGCTGCGTCCGGAGGTGGAGGAAATCCTCACAGATCTGGAGCTACGGACCATGTCCACCATCTTCGTGACGGAAACTCCGCTGGTGGGCGGCACCCTTCAGGACGCCGCGTCCAAATGGTGGGACCTGGATGCGGTAGCTGCACTGCACAGGGACTTCATCCACGAGCACGGATCAGGCAGCGGAAACGGCGCCGATGCCCAAGGGCAGTCCTGCCAACCCGTGGAGCCTTCACCTGAGGCCTTTGCTACGTATGTGCAGTGCATCGACATGTGGCGGATCATCCCGTACCTCGACCCCGGACTGCCGTCGGCGTTCCTGCCTGAGGACTGGCCCGGGGCCGAAGGTACTGCCCTGTTCAGCCGGATAGTTGATGCCTACGCGGAACCGAGCGGGGAGTTTGTGCGCAGCATGCTGCGTGCTTCCTGATGCAGTTGCTCCCGAAGCCTACTTCCCGTTCCGGGACGCGACGCCCTGCCAGTACGGCTCCCCGAGGTCCTCAAGGGGTGTCTTGGCGGTCTCCCGGGAAGAGAACGCAGCTACCCCTGCGATAACCATGCACAGGACCCCGAAGCAGGCTACGGGTAGCCAGCCGTCGCTACCTTTGCCGAGGAGCAAACCTGCGATCAACGGCGCGAATCCGGCAACCACCAAGCCCAGCTGGTTGCCCAAAGCCATCCCGGAGTAGCGGACGGGGGCGGCAAAGAGTTCAGCGAAGTAAGCGGGCCAGATCCCGTTGAAACAGGAGTAGAGCAGTGTCATGTTGACGAATGCCGCGGCGAAGACCAAGAAGATGTTGCCGGTGGATAACGCCGCGAAATAGGCGAAGATGGTCACCGAGCAGCCGATGGCCGCCGTCAGGAGCAGCGGCCGCCGGCCCACCCGGTCAGAGATCCTGGCGGTCAAGGGCATCACAAACATGGACAGGCCGATTGCCACGGCATTGACGGTGAGAATGGATGCTTTATCGAATCCCGCCGCACCTGTGGCGTAGGACAGGCCGAAGACAGTGAAGATGGTTTGCATGACCGACATGATGGACATGCCAACCACCCGGACAACATCTGCCGATTGAAAGCGCAGGACTTCCCGGAGCGGCATGGGCGCAACTGACTTGCGGTCCTTTGCTTCTTCGAACACCGGGGTTTCGTCCAAGTGCGTCCGCACCCAGTAGGCGATGGCCAGAACCACAATGGAGAGCCAGAACGGTACACGCCATCCCCAGCTCATGAGGGCTTCAGTGGGAAGTGCGGCCACGGGAATGAAAACAAGCGTGGCAAGCACCATCCCTGAGGCGTATCCGGTCATGACAAAGCTGGTGAAAAATCCACGCCGTCCCTCGGGAGAGTGTTCCAGGGTCAAGGTTGAAGCACCCGCAGATTCGGCGCCGGCGGAAAAACCCTGAGCAAGGCGCCCTGCCACCAGGAGGATGGGTGCCCATACCCCGATCTGGCTGTAGCTGGGTAGGAATCCGATGCCCAGGGAAGCAAGACCCATGACGCTCAACGTGATGAGCAGGACCTTCTTCCGGCCCAGTTTGTCACCGAAGTGGCCCATCACCAGCCCGCCCACCGGACGTGCCACATAAGCCACGCCAAAGGTGGCGAATGCACCGATCAAGCCGACTGCGGGGTCATCCGAAGGGAAGAACAACGGACCGAACACCAATGCTGCGGCTGAGCCGTAAATAAAGAAGTCGTAGTACTCAAGTGTGCTACCCAGGAAAGAGGCCAAGGCCGCTTTCCCGGGGGTCTTGCGCAGCGCAGTGGGCTGCTGGGTTGTGCTGGACATGCGATTCTCCTTCGAATGGCGCAGGTTCGGGAACGTCGGAGCTAAAGCCGAAAATCAACGGCGATGATCTGCTCGCTGTTAGGGAACGAGTACTTCTTGAGCGGCTCATGCAGCGGATGCGTGTTGTAAACATCAACGTCTTCCAGAGCACCGAAGTCGGCCACGATCGCGTAATCGAACGATCGATCATGCTGAAGCACATCCGGCCCGTGGGTGAGGCTCAAGAGCCCCGGAATGTTGCCCTCCATCCGGTTCAAGCCTTCAATCCATGCGGCCCGGTCCGCGACGGGAAAATCCGGTGTGAATTTGAAGAGGACCGCATGGCGGATCATGCGCCGGCTCCGGAGTCAGCACCGGATCCGGCCCCCGCGAATTCTGCAGCGACGTATTCCGCCGGCTGCCCGGCAATGGCACGGCCTGCGAGGTACCCCATGGTCATGATGGGTCCCAGCGTGGCCCCGGCCCCCGGATAGCCTGCAGCGTAGGCATTTTCCGTGGTGTTTCCCGCGGCGAACAGTCCGGGAACTGCTTGCCCGTCAACGTCCAGGACCCTTGCCGAACCATCCGTGGCAACTCCCCCGTTACTTCCAAAGGCGCCGTTGACTACCTCCATGGCGTAAAACGGTCCACTGTGTAGTGGTCCGAGGGAGGGGTTGGGCCAAGGGCAATCGTCGTCGCCCCAGTATTTGTCGTAGGCGCTTTCGCCGCGCCCAAAGTCAGGATCCTCCCCCCTCACTGCGTACTCGTTGAAGCGCGTTACCGTGGCCTGGAGGTTTTCCGCGGGGACACCGATCTTCGCTGCGAGTTCGGCGAGGGACGGAGCTTCCACCAGATAGTCGGGAGTCGGCTGGCCCGCCCGGTGGGCGAGGACGCCGTAGCGTTCCAAGTAACTGTGATCGAAGACCACGTGGGCCGGGGTATTCAGGGGCTGGTTATTGGGCGAATCCCATGACTGCAGGCACCGTGCGAGGTCGTTATAGTTCTGGGATTCGTTGGCGAAGCGGCGGCCGTGGCGATTAACCATCAGCGAACCCGGCCCTTGCCTCTCAAAACGGAGCAGGGTTCCAATAGGTTGGCCATCCCGGGTGTCTCCTGTGATGGACATGGGCGCCCACCAGGCTTCCCGGGTACCGCGGGTTTGGGCACCGATTCGTTGGGCCATCTTCAGGCCGTCGCCCGTGTTCGAAGGAGGCGAGCACATAATGTACAGCCGCGAAGCCAGCAACGAGTCCGCCAAGGCCGTGTCCCACTCGAAACCGCCGGTTGCGAGGACCACACCGTCGTTGGCGTGGAAGGCCTCCCCCGATTCGAGCTCGACGCCCACTACCCTGCTGCCATCACTGAGCAGCCGATGTCCGCGGGCGCCAACTACCAACGCGGCGCCATCACGGACCAGACTGGCCAAGAGCATCGAAACCAGCGCCTGGCCCTTTGCCACCAGGCCCTGCTCTTGGCGCTCGTACAGTTCCTGCCAGGGAAATTTGGTAAAAGCTCCCCAGTTTTCATATTCCTGCATGGTGAAGGGGGCCCGCCCATCAGAGCGGACATGGACAGCGAGGTCGCCGAGTGCTTCACGGACGTTGTACAGCTCAGGTTCCACCGTTCTGCCACCCTCAACCGAGCCCGGGAGGTCCTGCCGGTAATCCGGAAAATTGTCCAGGAAGATGAACCGCACGCCGCATTCGTCTTCAGTGAAGCGGAGCATGGTGTCGCCGTAGTTCAGAGCGGCGTCCAGCAACTCTTTACGGCTCCGACCCCGTGCCACCGCGCGGACATACTCCGCGGCCGCCTCCTTGGAATCGCTCAGCCCCGCCTCGCGTGCATGGTGGTTGTCAGCCACCCACAGCATGCCGCCCGAAACGGCAGACGTGCCGCCCAGCAGTTCGGTCTTTTCAAGCACGACGACGGATTTGCCGGCCCGCGCGGCCGTCGCCGCTGCCGTCAAGGCACCTGCGCCGGATCCGACAACTACGACATCGTAGGTATCTGCTTTAGTCCCGTTAATGAATTTCATGGTGGTGTCTCTCTCCGTTGAATGTGGTCACACAAAGAACCTGGAGTACTACGGTGACGTTGATGACGCGGTGTTATGCCCGCGGTGTTTGTCAGCGATACTGCTCAAACCGCCGTGTATCCGCCGTCGATGACAAGCTCTGAACCAGTGGTGAACCGGGACTCATCGGAGGCCAGGTAAAGGACCCCGTACGCGATCTCGTCCGGTTCGCCCTGCCGGGGAAGCGGGTTTCCGCCCACCAGCTGCTTGTAGTAGGCCTCCGCGCCGATGTCCGATTGCTCTGCCGAGCGGCGGCTCATCCGGGTATTCATTGACCCGGGGTGGACCGAGTTGACCCTAATGCCGTGTGCGCCGTAAGCCGCCGCATCAGACTTGCTGAGGAGCCGCACAGCACCCTTGGTGGCGTGGTAAAGAGGCACGTTGCGCCCACCGGTCAGTCCATGGATTGAGGAAAAATTGATGATGCTGCCTGACTGTTTGAGGATCATCCCCGGAACGATGTGCTTGGTCATGAGCCACACGCCCTTGACGTTGACATCGAAGATGAGGTCGAAATCGTCCAGTGTTGCTGTGTGGCTGGCTCCGGCCGGACCGATGATTCCTGCAGCATTGACCAAGACGTCGGGACTGCCGTGATCCGCAGAGACGCGGTGGATTGCTTCGACCACGCTGGCTTCATCGGTGACATCGACGTCGTACTCGGTGATGCCGGCATGTACGCCTGCAACTGCAGTTCCTGCACGGTCCAAGCTGGCCACCGTGGCTCCGTGATCGGCAAGCAACCTGGCCGTTGCGCCGCCTAGGTCTCCCCTACCGCCCGTGACTACGACAATCTTGCCGGCCACCCGCCCGTCCTTGGACGGATTACCTGCCTGTGTTGCTGTTTCCACCACAACTCCTCCTGCCGCTGCATTGCGGCTGCTGAAACCTCAGTTGGACGCAGGGCAGCACGGAATGAACCCACAAGGGCCTTTAAGTGTGGTGCCCGGGCGAGATGCCCTGCTTGGTTCCACATTGCCAGCGGCCCTGTGAGTGAAGCCACAGGGTTACCGATGAACGGGAATCAGAGACTTCCATTGCTTTGGCGGAGGGCACCTTTGAGTTCTCCGCGCCATCCCAGCGCTCGGGAGATTCCGCGTGCTGCCGTCATCAGAACAGGCACGCGGGCTGCCGTGTTTTCCTCGTTCCTGGGAACCACAACACTCAGCGCAGCCACCACGGTATTTGCCCGACCAACCACCGGGACCGCGATTCCACTGGACTCAGGGACAATAATGCCGGGCATGGAAGCGAACCCGCGTTGACGGATGCCGGCGAGGTGTCGCCGTAGTTCAGCGGGATCGGTGAGCGTCACGTCAGTGAACTTCTCCAGCGTCCGGGCCAGAAACAAGTCCTGGTAGGCAGGTGGAGAATAGGCCAGCAACACCAGCCCCGAGGACGTTCCATGGACCGGCAGGCGGCCGGCAACCTTGGTGATGTCCACCATGGAATCACGGGAGCCGATGCGCTCAATGTAGAGGACCTCATCGGAATCCAGGATCCCCAACGTGGTGGAGTGCTGAACCACCGATTGGACGTCCTCCATGAACGGCAGGGCAGCTTCGCGGAGGCCGACCATGCGGGAGCTCCTGGACACCAGCTCCCACAAGCGGGTGCCGAGCCGAACCTCGGCATTGGCTTCCCGTTCCAGCAGGCCCTCACTCAAGAGCTCGTCCACCAGGCGATACGTGGTTGTCACGGGTAAGCCGGAGCGCCGGGCCAACGCAGCGACGCTCATGGTGCGGTGGGCGTCGTCGAATGCTCCGACCAAGCGGACCACACGGCGGATGACGGACTCACCCGAGGACGAGTTGGCCACCTTAGTTACCTGACCTAACGCGGGAAACGAACCGGAACCTGTCGCCGCGGAATGCGCTCCGGGTCCATTCCACCGGCGCGCCGACTGCATCCCGGGCAAGGCGGTGTACCAGCAGCAAAGGTGCCCCCATCTCTATTCCCAGCAGCCTGACCTCAGCAGGGCCGGCGAGTGCTGTCTCCACTGTGTCCTCGACGTCGGCTATCCGAATCCCGTAAACGTCGGCCAGGGCAGCATACAGCGATCCCGCCTTGGCCAGCTGGGACTTGAACCGGGGCAGCTTTGCTGGAAGCCAAGCAACCTCATGCGCCAGCGGTTCCCCCTCAATCAGGCGGATACGCTCGAGCCGGGTGACGGGCTTGCCTTGGTCAATCCCCAAATGTGCTGAGACCTCCGCATCAGAGCCCAGAACGTCCAGGGCGAGCAACTTGGAGTCAGGCCGCAGACCTTGGGTGCGGGCGTCGTCGGAGAAGGAAGTCAGCTGCCGGACATGGGTCACTTTTGGAGGCGCCACGAACGTGCCGTGCCCTTGGATGCGGCCCAGCTTTCCCTCGGCCACCAGTTCGCTGATCGCCTGCCTGACCGTGGTCCGGGAAGTTGCGTACTTTTCCGCCAAGGCGCGCTCGGTGGGAATGAGTGTGCCCGGACGTTGACCCGCTATAA
Organism: Paenarthrobacter sp. TYUT067; assembly: GCF_023656375.1. Taxonomy (NCBI): domain Bacteria; kingdom Bacillati; phylum Actinomycetota; class Actinomycetes; order Micrococcales; family Micrococcaceae; genus Paenarthrobacter; species Paenarthrobacter sp. TYUT067. Next base: position 22,803 of record NZ_JAMOIT010000006.1, on the reverse strand, counting down.
GCCCTAATACCTCGGTCTTCAGGAGGTAGTACTTGGGAGCTGACTGTGGGACATTGCTGGACATAGTGGAGATCCTACTTATGGACAACGCCATTGGTCTATGCCAATGTAGATCTAATTGTCAATGTAGACCCGATTGCCAATGGAGACCGCGTCGCCACCGTTGACCCCGTCGCCATTGTTGAGCTGTCGGTCTGAACCCACCAGATCCGGTGAACTGGCAATCCCCGGGTTTATGTTTGTCCAGTAGTCAGCACTCGAAACGAAGGGCCGTCAGTTGAAGGATTTTCAGCGAAAGAGCAGTGAATCGGCGGGAACCCTGTGACTCCGGCTGTGCTGGGCCTTCACATCGGCGGCTCTAAGACGCACGCCGTTCGCTCTGACGCAGCGCAAGGCGACATCGACGCCCGCAGCGGCACCGGCGTCGAAATCACCGAGGCCAGCGCCAACCTGTCCTCGGTGGGCCACCAGGGGGCTGACGCGGTGCTGCGCCGCATTGCTGCAAAGGTGGGCGGCGGGATCGAGGCCGTCTGTGCCGGAGCCGCCGGAGCAGATACCCCGGCTAGCCGTGCTGTCCTGTCCGCCCTGCTCACGGAGCATTTCCCGGGCGCCAGGATCGAGGTTGTGCACGACACCCGCATAGTCCTTGCAGCAGCAGGGCTCGACGTCGGAGCTGTAGTGGTTGCGGGCACCGGCTCCGTTGCATGGGGTCGGAACCGTGACGGGCGGGAAGCCCGCAGCGGAGGCTATGGGTATCTGCTGGGCGATGAGGGTGGCGGCTACTCCGTGGTGCGCGACGCCGTCCGCGAGGCTTTGCGGGAGTACTACGCAGGTCTGGAACCAGGCACATTGGTCAGAGCCGTGATGGCGGCGACGGCGAGCGCGGACGCGTTGCAGCTCATGGACTCGTTCTACGCCAAACCCGAACCTGACCATTGGGCGGGTTTGGCGCCGCTTGTTTTGGATTTGGCAGCTGAGGGTGACCCGGCGGCGTTGAGGATCCAGGCTGAGGCCGCGCATTCGCTGGCAACGCATGCCCGCCAGGTTCTGGGCGAGTTGGGATTGGATCTGCCGTTGGTCATGGCTGGTGCTCTGTTGGTGAATCAAAGTCAGCTGGCCGGGGCCGTGGCGCGCAAGGTTTCCCTGGAGGACCCGTCCTCGATCCGGATTCTGGCGCAGCCTCCGGTTCACGGTGCGGTGGAACTGGCCAGGCAACTCCTTCAGAACTGATCCAGTTACGTCCTGCCGGGCAGGTGATCACTGCAGCCAAGCGGAGTAGTCTGGACTCATGCCTCTCACGAGCGGTGGTTGGTAATAATGGCGCGGGCCCGGCAGCGGTGGCTGTCAGCTCTCCTGATTCCCCTTGCCTTGGCGATTGCCGTGGTGTTCGGCTCTGTCCAAGCGGGCGCCAGCGTTTCCCTTCCGCCCAAGAGCGCTGAAGAAATCCTTGCTATGATCGCGCGCACTGAGGTGCGGGCTTTGTCCGGCACTATGGAGCAGAACGCCGAACTGGGACTGCCGGAGCTGCCTTCGTCCGGTTCGGGCACTGTGCCGGGTGCTGCCTCCGCCGTGGAATTCCTGGCTGGTTCGCACACAGCCAGAGTCTACGTGGATGGCCCCCTGAAGGCGCGGTTGCAGATTCTTGACCGCATGGCTGAACGCGACGTTGTCCTCAATGGCCGCGAGCTCTGGTTCTACAACTCGAAGGACAACAGCGCCACACATCTGACAGTGCCGGCGCCGTCCCTTGCTGAACTGAAGGACACCCTGCCCACTAGGCCCACTCCAGACAGGCCCGCGCAGGCGATTCCGACGCCCGAGGCCATGGCCGGACGTTTCCTTGCTTCCCTTGATGCCAGCACTGAGGTCACCGTTGGTGAGGCGGCATCGGTTGCTGGTCGAAGCGTTTATTCCTTGGTCCTCAACCCGCGCAGTTCCGAAACACTGGTTGATTCGGTGAGCATCGACGTCGACTCCGAAACCGGCCTGCCCCTGGGTGTCGAGGTGCGGGCCAAGGGCCAGGCCGAACCTGCCTATTCACTGGCATACACCCAACTGGACCTTTCCACGCCGGATGCCGCGTTGTTTGACTTCACCCCGCCGCAGGGAGCGACAATCACTGAGAAGGTACTTCCGGCCAGGCCCGTGCCCACCATGACCCTTCCGTCAGAGCCGCTACACGACCTTTCGTTGAAGGCACCGGCTCATCGGGAGCAGGTCATGGGTCAAGGCTGGGATTCCGTGATCGCCTTGCCCGCGGGTTCTGCTCCTGCTGAGTTCACGTCCAATCCCCAATTGTCCCAAGCGCTGCTTCCTGTTGACGGTGGCCGGGCGTTGACGACGTCACTGGTGAGCGTGTTGGTTCTCGACGACGGCCGCGTCTTTGCCGGCATGGTGCCTTTGGAACGGCTCCAGACGGCGGCTGCCGCCCAGTGAACGAACCCCGGGAAGCCGCCAATGTTGATGGAAGTGGGCATGCGAATCCCGTCCGCTCATCTGATCTTGTTATCGAAACGCACGCCTTAGTGAAGCGCTTCGGGCGCCGGTCTGCCGTCGACGGAATTGACCTTGCTGTGCCCCGTGGCTCGGTGTTCGGCTTTCTTGGGCCCAATGGTTCGGGGAAGACCACCACTATCAGGGTGCTGCTCGGCCTTGCTTCGGCAACCAGCGGGGACATCCGCGTTCTTGGCAAGGAGATGCCCCAAGGTTTGGCTTCTGTACTCCCGGGCGTTGGCGCTTTGGTGGAGGGGCCGGGCTTCTACCCTTTCCTTTCGGGTACGGGGAATCTGACGCGTCTGGATGCCGCCGACCCCCATGCGTCGTCATCGACCAGAAGTCGGCGCGTCAAGGATGCCCTTGACCGGGTTGGACTCAGCCATGCGGCGGGAAAAAAGGTCCGCGCCTACTCGCTGGGCATGAAGCAGCGCCTTGGTTTGGCCAACGCGATGCTCAGGCCGCGGGAGCTCCTGGTTCTGGACGAACCAACCAACGGCCTGGACCCCCAGGGCACCCGTGAAGTCCGCAATCTGGTTCGCTCCCTCGCTGCTGGCGGGACCACCGTGTTCGTTTCCAGCCACCTGCTCGCCGAGGTGGAGCATATGTGTACCCATGTGGGTGTGATGAGTGCTGGTCGCCTTGTGGCCCAGGGGCGGATTGAGGAGCTCCGGTCCGCCGGACAGGCCCGCGTTGTGGTGCAGACGCCCGACGTCGACGTCGCGTCCCGGGTGTTGGCACGCCTTGGCCTGGTTCCCGGCGAAGCCCCGGGAGTTGTGGGTAGCCGGGGAACCACTGCGGTGTATGCGACCGGGATCAATGGCCGTGAACCCGAGGCGGTAGTGTCAGCGTTGGTTGCCGACGGCGTCCGCATCCGTGGCTTTGCAGTGGAGAACGCGAGTTTGGAAGAGCGGTTCGTGTCCCTGACCGGAGAGGGGTTCGACGTTGTCGGCTGAAACCACTGGCCTGTCCCGCGGTGGTGGCGTACGTCCGGGAATGGGATGGGCGCTCCTGGGCTCGGAGTTGTCCGTGCTCTTCCGTCGGCTCCGCACATGGGCCATGTTGATCGCCCTCGCTGCCGTGCCCATCTTGATCGCCGTGGCCGTCAAGTTATCGTCGCAGCCCACCGCTCCTGGCCGCGGGCCGCTCTTCCTGGACCGCATCACCCAGAACGGCCTCTTCGTCGCCGTCACGGCGTTGGTAGTGTGTGTCCCTCTGTTCCTGCCGCTCACGGTTGGGGTGGTAGCCGGGGATACCATCGCCGGGGAGGCGAACCTTGGAACCCTGCGGTACCTGCTGATCGCTCCCGCAGGGCGGATACGACTCTTGCTGGTGAAGTATGCCGGGGCCGTCGCTTTCTGTTGCGCCGCTACCGCCACCGTAGCTGCGGCCGGCGCCCTGGCCGGCGTCGTGCTTTTTCCTGTGGGTCCGGTGACTTTGCTGTCCGGGGATACCATCAGCGTTGGCGAGTCGGCGTTGAGATCTTTGCTGATCGCCGCCTACATCACGGTTTCCCTGCTGGGACTCTCAGCTATAGGCCTATTGATCTCAACCTTCACGGACGTGCCGGTGGGCGCCATGGCTGCCACCATTGTGCTCTCCGTGGTGTCCCAGGTGCTGGATAACCTGCCACAGCTCGAGTGGCTGCATCCGTGGCTGTTCAGCCACCACTGGCTTGGCTTTGCAGATCTTCTGCGCCAGCCGATCTCCTGGACATCGTTCGGTGAGAACGCCCTCCTCCAAACCGGGTACATCGCGGTGTGCGGCGCGCTGGCTTACGCAAAATTCTCCAACAAGGACGTCTTGTCATAGCTTTGTCGTAGGCTCTTCACATGGCCAGATTCTTTGATGTGCACCCGGAAGATCCCCAACCACGCGCCATCGGCCAAGTGGTGAACATGCTCCAAGGTGGCGGCCTGATCGCCTACCCTACCGACTCCTGTTATGCGCTTGGCGCACAGATCGGCAACAGGGAAGCCCTGGACCGCATCAGATCCATCAGGCATCTGGATGATAAACACCACTTCACCCTGGTGTGCAAGGACTTTGCACAGATGGGGCAGTTCGTGATGTTGGACAACGACATCTTCAGGAGCATCAAGGCTGTCACCCCCGGCAGCTATACGTTTATCCTCCCCGCCACCCGCGAAGTTCCCAAACGCCTCCTGCACCCCAAGAAGAAGACCGTGGGTGTGCGCATCCCTGATCACCGGGTGGTCCAGGCACTCTTGGCCGAGCTGGGCGAACCACTGCTCTCCAGCACCCTTCTGCTGCCGGACGAGGAAGAACCATTGACCCAGGGCTGGGAGATTAAGGAACGCCTGGACAATCAGGTGGATGGCGTCATTGATGCCGGCGACACCGGCTCGGAACCCACCACCGTGATCGACTTCTCCAGCGGCGTGGCCGAGGTTATCCGCTACGGGACGGGCGATCCCTCGCGCTTCGAATAAAGGTCACTGGACTCCTGTTCGCCGTTCACCGGAGTTGGCCACTCACCGGAACTGGAAGCGGCATCCCGCATTCAGGGCCACCTGGGCGACGCCGGTCATTTCCAGTGCCAAGGCTGAGGGCTGTGTGGACAACTCCTGGGGTGGGTAGGCCATGAAAATGAACAGTTGGCGGTTGCCGTCCGCGCTGCTCATGGCAATGCTTCCATACCCCGGAACGTCGCCGGCGTGGCCGTAGTAGGAGCCGTTGGTGCAACGGTCATCCCAGTGATCCAGGCCAAGGCCATAGTCGTCAAACACCGTCCCCTTCATGGCGATAAGGCCTACCGGGGATAGTAAATGGCCCCTCAGCAGGGCAGCGTAGAACGTGGACATGTCCTCAACGGTGGACACCAGGCCGCCGTTGGCGATCCCGTCTGGGATTCCGGTGCCGGTAACGTCCACGGTTTCTCCCTCCAACTGGACGTATCCATGGATGAGGTCACCGGGGATTGCTGCATCAGCATCCAGCAGCTCCGTGGAAAGAAGGTTCAAGGGCGCCAGGACGTCCGTGCGGAGCACGCCACTCAGCGGCGCGCCTCTGAGCCGCTCCACCACCTGACCGAGCACAGCGTCTGCATCCGGCCCTGTCGCAGCCGGCACGTCGCCGGCGTCTCCGAGGAGCTGCCGGATTGTCACCGGACCATCCACAGCGAGGGATCCGGGAAGATACGTCGAAACGGGGACCTCTAATCCGAGCCGGCCCTCCTCCACAAGCTTCATGACTGACAAAGCCACCAGGGTCCGGAACTGCTCGCCCACAGGGAAACGGTGACCCGGCTGGACAGCAGCCCGCCCCTCCCGGCTGAGGACTCCTTGTGCGTGAGTCCACTCTTGCTGGCCGACCCGTGCCTTGATGAGGACAGCTGACGCACCTTCATCCAGCTTCTCCCGCGAGAACAGTTCAAGGGCGGCGCGAAGCTCTTGGAACGCCGGGGTGACTGCGACGCTGTTCGTGGGCGCCGGCGCAGGCTCGAGGGTAGGAACGGAAGGAGAGCCTGACACTGCCGGTTGCGTTGTTGGATTCGGCGTTGTTGGCGTCGGCGTTGACGGGAGTGCTGCAGCGGTGGAGGGCGGGAGCGGACGTGGCTCAGGGCCGTCGGTGCACCCGCCAAGAAACATACAGCCCACAAACAAGCTCAAGAGCAAGCCGCTCGGAAATGGACGGCTCAGGGACAAGCTACTGAGGGACAAGCTACTGAGGGACAAGCTGCACGCTCGGGCAGTGGCAGGGATACTTATGCCTGGTCGTCTCGGCACACGCTCTCCCGGTGCAATTTTTCCGGCCTACCCTTCCGGCCTACTCTTCCGGCTTGCGTGCCCGGCTTGGCTGTACGCGCATGGGCTCGCCAGGCATCTTGGGGAATTCCGGCGGGAAGGGCATTTCCCCCTGACCGTTTTTGACGTCGCGCTCCCACCACTTCAGTAGAACATCGATGTCACCGGGGTGATCGTGCATGGACGCCCAGGGGTCGCCCACCTTCGCCAGGCGGTCCGGGACCGTCTTAATGGTGTACTTCGCGGGATCGGCATTCTCCAGTTCGTCCCAGGTCAACGGGCAGGACACCTGGGCCGTGGGGACGGCACGTGGGCTGTACGCCCCGGCAATGGTGCGATCCCTGTTGGCCTGGTTGAAGTCCACGAAAATCCTCGTACCGCGCTCCTCTTTCCACCAGGCAGTGGTGACCTTCTCCGGCATGCGGCGCTCCAACTCACGTCCAGCAGCGATCACGGCATGGCGGACATCCAGGAATTCATGCTTCGGATGGATGGGCGCGTACACGTGCAGACCACGGTTTCCGGAGGTCTTGATGAAAGCCGTCAGTCCGGCTTCTTCCAGAACGGTGCGTAGTTCCAGAGCCGCCGGGATGGCGTCGTCGAAGTCCGTGCCGGGTTGGGGATCCAGATCGATCCTGAGCTGATCCGGATTGTCAGGATCGTTGGCCCGGGACGCCCAGGGGTGGAACACCACAGTATTCATTTGCGCGGCCCACACTGCAGCCGCCGGCTCGTCGATCACCAACTGGGGATGCGAACGCGCGCTGGGGTACGTCACCGTCACGGAACGGACATACTCCGGGGCACCCTTGGGGGGATTCTTGGAAAAGAACATATCGCCCTCGATGTTGCCCGAGTAACGCTGGAGGCTGATGGGCCGGTTCCCGTTAGCCAAGACGAAAGCCTCGCCGACGTCGATGAGGTATGTGGCAAGGTCCAGTTTGGTCAGACCGGCCTCAGGCCACATCACCCTGCTTGGACTGGAGATCCTGACCTCGCGCGGGCCCTCGGGACCAGGGACAGTAACGGTGGTTGCTTCGCTCGCCATGGCCACAAGCTACCCCGTTTGTGCCCTGCGCGTCTGCACCTGAGTGCGTTTTGTCGGGATGGGACATGATGGTTGCATGCCAAATACTGAAACATCCTTGAGCGTCGCTGTGGGAGAAACCGAAGTCTCTGCCCTTCACATCCGGCCCACGCAGGCGTTCGCCACCCTGGTAGTGGCGCACGGCGCGGGAGCAGGAATGGAACATCCGTTCCTGCAGGGTTTCGCTGAGGCGATGGGCGAGGAAGGGGTGGCGACGTTGCGCTTCAACTTTCCCTACCGTGAGGCCGGCCGGCGTTTTCCGGATCGCCCTCCTCTAGCCATCGCTACATGGCGGGCTGTGATGGACAAAGCGGCTGAGCTCGGCCAAGGACAGCCCCTCTGGGCGGCCGGTAAATCGTTCGGTGGACGCATGGCATCCATGGCTGTGGCTGACGGGATGCCCGCAGGGGGTCTGGTGTACCTCGGCTACCCTCTCCACGCCCCCGGAAAGCCTGAAAAGCTTAGGGACGAACACCTCTACGGCGTCACGGTGCCGATGCTTTTCCTCCAAGGCACCCGCGATACGTTCGCGACGCCGGAACTACTGGAGCAGGTAGTAGAAAAAATCGGCCCGACGGCGACACTTCAGTGGGTCGACGGCGGCGACCATTCGTTTGCGGTCAAGGGTATGAAGCGTGGCGCGGCCGAGGTGGGGGCGTCCTTGGCGCCGGCAGTTGCTGCCTTCCTGCGGACAAACGCTTAAACCTGCTTCGGAAGGGGCTCGTGGCGAAGGAAGGACCGGCGGAAACGCCCCGTTCCTGCTGTGAGGGCGCGGAGTTCAATGGCGTATCGCAGGAGCTCCTGGTCCGGGACCTCGGCGCTGATTTCGGTTCCCTCTCCGTCTGCGGCGGTGGTGCCGGTGACCCTGCCCCGGCGTCCGGACAGATCACTCATCACCGCACCCACGTAGTCATCCGGAACGCTGATGACAACGGAGGATACGGGTTCCAGCAACTGGATTTTGGCAGCTGCCGCAGCTTCCCGTAGCGCCAGCGCACCGGCAGCCTGGAAAGCTGCGTCGGACGAGTCAACGCTGTGCGTTTTTCCGCCCACCAGCGTCACCTTGATGTCCACCACGGGGAATCCCGCTGACACACCCTTAAGCATTTGCGAGCGGACGCCCTTTTCCACTGACGCGACAAACGTAGCGGGGATTGCACCGCCAACGATTTTGTCAGCGAATTCAAAGCCCCCGCCGCGGGCCAGGGGCTCCACCTCGATGTCGCAAATGGCGAACTGCCCGTGGCCACCTGATTGCTTTACATGCCGCCCGTGTCCGGCGGCCTTGCTGGCAAAGGTTTCCCTGAGTGGAGTGATCACGTCCACGGTCTGGAGTTTAACGCCTTGACCACGCAGCCTGTCCAGGACCACCTCTGCGTGGGCCTCCCCCATGCACCACAGGATCAGCTGGTGCGTGTCCTGGTTGCGTTCCAATCGCAGCGTCGGATCGGCGGCCGCCACCTTCCCGATGCTTTTGGCAAGCGCGTCCTCATCACTGCGTGAGGCCCCTTCAATAGCTACAGGCATCAAAGGCTCGGGCATGTTCCAGGTCTCGATTAGCAGCGGTGCCTCACGGCTGGAGACAGTGTCCCCTGTTTCGGCGCTGGCCAGCTTGCTGATGGCGCAGATGTCGCCGGCAATGCACTGTGGAACCGCTTTGAGGCTCGAACCCACAGGCGAGTAGAGATGCGTGATGCGTTCGTCGGCGTCGTGGTCCTCATGGCCCCTGTCTGCCAGGCCCCGTCCGCCGATGTGGATTGACGAATCCTCCCTCAGAGTCCCCGAAAAGACCCTGACCAAACACACCCGGCCGAGGAACGGATCTACAGTGGTCCTTACTACTTCAGCGGCGAGGCGCCCGGCGGGGTTGCATTCCAGAGGCTTCAACGAAGAACCGTCGAGTTTCATCACCGCGGGGGTGATGCGCTCCAAGGGCGATGGCAAAGCATCGGTCAACAGGGCCATGAGTTCCGGGAGGCCAAGACCGGTTTCGGCCGACGTCGGCATGACGGGAAAGAAACTGCCCCGCGCGACAGCCGTTTCAAGGTCGGCGATCAGGTCCACGAGCGGCAGTTCTTCGCCGCCAAGGTACCGGTCCATGAGGGTTTCGTCTTCGCTCTCAGCGATGATTCCTTCGATCAAAGGTCCCCTGGCTGCTTCCACGTTCGCGGTGGGCATCAGATCCTGGCCCCCAGTGCCGTGAAGAGTGCCGTGGAGGACTCCGATGAGTCCGGCGTGGCCCGCAGTCGGGAGATACAGCGGGAGGACCGACTCACCGAACGCTTCCTGGCAACGCACGACGGCGGCACTGAAGTCGGCGCGCGGATGGTCCAGTTTGCTGACTACCACCGCACGCGGCATCCGGATCTTCTCGCACTCGCCCCACAACGCCACAGTGGCACCGTCAATGCCATCAACAGCCGAAACAACAAAAAGGGCCGCGTCGGCGGCCCTCAAACCTGCGCGAAGTTCGCCGGTGAAGTCGGTGTAGCCGGGTGTGTCGACCAGATTGACCTTGATGTCGTCGACCATAATCGGGGCTACGGATAACGTGACTGACCGTTGCTGATGAATCGCTGAGGGGTCGGAGTCACTGACGGTGGTTCCTTCGCTGATGGAGCCCATCCTGGTGATGGCTCCAGTTGCCGCCAGCAACGCCTCCACCAGTGTCGTCTTGCCCGCACCCGAATGCCCCACAAGGGCCACGTTCCGGACTTTCGCTGGATCACTCGCCGCCAAGACAGTGCCGTTGTCGCCTCGCCTGGTATCCGGGGTGCCGGCTCCGGGACCCTTGGTTGTTTCGCGCGTGCCCTTCGCGGACATGGGCACCTCCTGGTGTTGAATCCCGGCACGGAGTCCGAACACCTCCAGTTCGAACCTTATAGAGGATTGGACACCCTAAGCGCCCACAGGGCAAGGCCTGCCAGCAACCAAAGCCGAACAACCGCCGTCGGCTTCCCACTACGGTCAACCACCGGCTAAACGGTGAGCATCCCCCACAGCAACCAGGCGGACGCGAGGGAGCATCCGGTGATCACCACCGCGAACCCGGTCAACCAGACGAACGCCGGGACTCCAGTGCTGCGGCCCAGGATGAAGGCGTCCGATGCCGCCAGTCGGTCGCGGCGACGGGTGTGCACACCGGCAAGTTTGAACAGGTCCCTGACGCCGCCTACGGAAAGGGCAATGCCGAGAGCCAGTACAACGTAGTTGACGGTTGTGGGTGTGGCGAACAGGATCATGAGTTGGGCAATCGCGGCGCTCAACACCGCTACGAGGATCCCGGTGAGGTTCCTCAGGAAGATCAGCGAGACCAGCAGGATCAAGGCCCCAATGGACATGGCGGCTCCGGAGCGGCCGGCGGCGAAGGCGGCAATCAGGCACAAACCAACCACGGCGGGTGCAGGGTAGCCCCAGAATCCGGACCACGCTGCCCCGAAAGCGCTCCGGCCGCTGCTGACAAGGCGGCCCGAATGGTCCAGTCCGATCCGGAGCCCATGGACAAAGCGGCCCGTCATGAGCGCGGCGTAGGCATGGCCCAGCTCGTGGACAAAGGTGACGTAGAGTCCGAACCAGCGCCAGGTGACGCGCGGGATGCTCAGAACGACGGCGCACGCGAGTATGACCAGCAGGGCTGGCAAGGGCACCGCTGTGGTGTGGGTGTCGGTGAAGCCGCGGACCACGGCGTCCCACCAGGTTTGAAGGAGGTTCACTCACAGCACCGTCGACTGAAGACGGGAATGCAGTCCGGCGATGAGGATCTCCAGGCCGAACTCGAAGGCGGCCTCGCCTCGCTCGTCCGCAGGTCCGGCTTGGGCCAAGGCATTGGTGAGGGCGGGGTACCCCTGTGCGGGTGGTGCCCAGACGACGTCCGGTGCCGCCAAGTCCAAAGCGAAGCCCAGGGCGAAGCTGTCAATGGTGGAAATTGCGGACATCACGTCCCGGCCCCGGAACCCTGCGGCTTCGAGGGCCACAGCCAGGTTCTCGTAGAGGGCCATGACCTGGGCATCTTGCACCGTCTGGAGTACCAGCAGCGGCGCGAGTTTTGGATGGCGGGCGAAGGCATCACGATAGCTCCGGACGATGGCGCGAAGCGAAGCCTCCCAATCCTGCTCATCCTCCAGGACGTACGGGCTTTCCGCGATGATCCGGCCCCGCATGAGCTCAAGGATCTCCTCCCGGCCGCTGACGTGGTTGTAGATGGAGGACTGGCTGACCCCGATCCGTTTGGCCAGTTTCGGGAGGCTGAAGTCCCCTGCCTCATCCACCAGCTCCAAGGCAGCGGTGACGAGGGCGTCGATGGATATCAGCGGGACCAGCGGGCGTGCCATACGTGTGTCTCCATTCAAGGTTGTTGTTACGACTCTAGCCAGAACTTTGCGTCGAAGTATTGTGCCGCCGGTCACAAGGACCTACCATAAACGAAAGCCTTTCGCTTTATGTCTGGCTCACCTTTGAATCTTCCCTCCCCAAACACCCAGAGGATCCCCATGTCCGACCTCGAAACCCGACCTCCGGCAGCAGATGCCGGCAACGGGCTCAAAAGAAATGCCATAGGCACCGGCGGTATTGCCTTCCTGGTGATCTCCGCAGCGGCTCCCCTGACAGTGATGGCCGGCGTTGCCCCTCTCGCCATTGGCGTCGGGGGCATAGGCGCCCCCATGGGCTACATCATTGCCGGAGCAGTCCTGCTGGTTTTCGCGATCTCCTTCATGGCCATGAACAAGCACGTCAAAGCAGCCGGTGGTTTCTACACCTACATCACCTTGGCCATGGGCAAGACGGTAGGGCTGGCCTCAGCCATCCTGGCGATCGTTTCCTACAACTGCCTACAAATCGGCGTGTACGGATTGTTCGCCGTCCAAACCCAAGGCATGCTTCGCGCCCTCTTCGGCCTGGATGTTCCCTGGCCCGTAGTTGCACTGGCGGCCATCGCGGCGGTCTGGTTCCTCGGCTACCGCGGGATCGACGTCGGCGCCAAGGTACTCGGCGTCCTGCTCATCGCCGAAACCGCGATCCTGGCCATCATGGGCTTCGGAATCCTGGCACGCGGCGGCGCCCAAGGCATCAGTTTCTCCTCCTTCTCCCCTGAAAACGCCTTCACTCCAGGTGTTCTTGCCATCCTGGCCATCTGCTTTGCTGCCTTCATGGGCTTCGAGTCCACCGTGCTGTACCGGCGCGAGGCCCGGAATCCGGACAAGTCCGTACCCAGGGCAACCTACATCGCGGTGGGTTTTATGTCCGTGTTCTACGCCTTCATTGTGTGGACCGTTATCCAGGCCTACGGCGATGGAAACGTGGTTGTTGCTGCCGGCGAGCTAGCCGACGGCATGTTCTTTGCCACCATCAACCAGTACGTGGGTCCTTGGGCCGAAGTAGTCATGTATGTGCTGATTGTGACCAGCGTTTATGCCTCCCAGCTTGCGTTCCACAACGCCATCAACCGCTACGTGTACATGCTCGCCAATGACGGCGTGCTCCCCGCGTTCCTCGGCAGGACCCACCCCAAGTACAAGTCCCCGCACCGTGCCGGTCAGATGCAGACCATCCTGGCCGCCGTCGTCATTATCGTCTGCGCCATCGCCGGTGCCGACCCGTACAAGCAACTGCTGATCTGGGTCAACACGCCGGGTATCTTCGGGATTGTGGCTCTGCAGGGACTGGTCGCTGTAGCAGCGATCATCTACCTTCGGCGCAACCCGGCCGCAGCCACCAACCGCATACTCATTCCTTTGAGCGTGGCCTCGGCCGTCCTACTGTTCGGTGTTGTGGCGTTGATAGCCATCAACATCGAGCTCCTCACCTTCGCCGACGCCCTGACCAACACCATCCTGCTGATGGTCGCCCCCGCTGTTTTCCTTGCAGGCCTGCTGATTGCCCGCAGACTGCGCACCACCCGCCCCCACGTCTTCGCCCGGATCGGAAGCTTCGAAACCCATGACTCCTGACCTCATCATCCTTGCCGACACCATTCACACCATGGACGAGCTACACCCTGGCCAGCCAGTCCAGGCCGTTGCCATCAGCGACGGGTTGATTGCCGCCGTCGGTAGTCGCCAGGATGCCGGCCAGTGGCAGCAAACGGACACCCAAGTGGTGGACCTTGGCAACGCGACACTCACGCCGGGATTGGTGGATTGCCATATTCACCCGGTGTTCGGCTTGGACCTGACGGTAGGCGCTGACCTCAACGGTGCCGCGACCCTAAAAGACGTCCTCACCGTATTGCGGGCAGAAGCAGGACACGACGGCGGCTGGTTGCGTGGATGGGGACTGAACCCGAACGCTTTCGGCTCAGTTCAGCTGCACCGAAGTGTGCTGGACAGGGTTTCAGGCGAGCAGCCCGCGTTCATCCGCTTGTTCGACGGACATTCAGCGCTGGCAAACAGCCGAGCCCTGGAACTGGCCGGAATCCATGGCAGCTATGACTTCGACCAGGCCTCTGAGGTGGTCTGCGACGCAGACGGTGTGCCCACCGGATTATTGCTCGAAGCCGCTGCGATGGAGTTGGTCCAGCGCCATATCCCGCAAGAGTCCTTCGCCCAGCGCAAAGCGCGGCTAGGCGAGCTCTTGAGAGACTTCGCCCGTTCGGGGCTGACCGGCGGTCACATCATGGACCACAGCGCTGAATCTGCCGAGCTCTTCCACGCGTTGGAGGCCGATGGTGATCTCCCACTGAGGCTCCGGGCCGCGCCGTGGTGCATGCCGGGCAGCGGCGAGGGCAGCTGGAAGGAGTTGGCCCGCAGTATCGGTACAGGCGGACGCCGCTGGTCCATTGAAGCCATAAAGCTGTTCGTCGATGGGACCGTGGACAACGGGACGGCCTGGCTCTATGAACCTGATGTTCAAGGACAGTCCACTGCGCCGTTCTGGCCGCGTCCCGAAGAATACTCCGCGGCCGTCCGCTATTTTGCTTCCCGCGGTATTCCGACTGCCACGCACGCAATCGGAGATGCCGGGGTTGATCACGTGTTGGAGGCCATCGAATCCCTGCGCCATGTGGTCCCTGGTGATGTTCTGCGCAGAACTGTTCACAGGATTGAGCACATAGAAACTGTGCCGGATGAGCTGGTGGAGCGTTTCCGTGGTGCAGGAGTAGTGGCGAGCATGCAGCCGACCCATTGCACCCATTACTCCATGGCCGATCACAGCGACAATTGGTCCACGCGCCTTGGCACTGAGCGGGCGGGCAGGGCCTGGCGCTGCAGGGACCTTCGTGATGCCGGGGTGACGCTGGGCATCGGCTCTGACTGGCCGATCGCACCCTTCGACCCGCTCCCGATCATCGCGGACGCCCAACTGCGCCGGCGATCGGGACATCCGGACCAGCAACCCATCGCACCATCCCAAGCCCTCACCGCGATTCAGGCGTTGGAGGGATACACCTCCCACGCGGCCAAAGCTGCAGGGCTGTGGGACGTATCGGGATCCATTACGGTGGGCAAGCGGGCAGACTTCACCGCCTTTGAACTCGATCCACTGACCACTGCCCCGGATGAATTTGCGGCAAGCAGCGTTCTGGGAACGTTCGTGGACGGCGAGATTCAGTTCATGCTGGAGCGGCTCGCTTAGCGTTTCCTGGAGTGTGCTCCGGAGGCCCCCGACGGAGGCTCCCGAAGCACGCGTTGGGCTACATCCTGTTCTTCGTCTTAGCCGTAGCCGGCGCAGTCCACGGGTCTTCGGGCCAGGGATGCCTGGGGTAGCGCCCACGCATCTCGGCCCGAACCTGGGAGTAAGGACCGGACCAGAACGACGCGAGATCGTCCGTGACGGCCAACGGCCTTCCTGCCGGGGATAGCAGGTGAAACAAGACTGGAACTCTGCCGTCCACGAGGCGCGGCGTGCTGTCCCAACCGAAACATTCCTGAAGCTTGACCGCCACCACCGGACGGCCGCCGTCGTGATCCGCACCAACGTGATTCGCTCCGCCGCGAGGCGTACTGTCCGGAACTTCGGGATAGTCGATCCGGATACGCGAACCACTTGGCACCATCAGACGCTCCGGGACGAGGTCGTCGAGCCGAGCGGCCTCCGGCCATGGGAGCAGGCGCCTGAGGGGGTCAACAAGGTTTATGGCGCTGACGGGTGTCCCGGTTGCCATCGATTCCATCTCCGGGCCCAGCCACTCATCAAGTGTGGATAGCAGGGCAGCCTCACGGACGTCAGGCCACGGACTCCCGATTTCACGGTGCACCATGGCAAGGCGCCGGCGTAGGGAATCAGCTGCCGTTGACCAGCCGATCATGGACAATCCCGACTTTTCCAACGCTCTGGACACTGCGTGCCGCCCCGATTCCGCGCTGGGGCGAACGGGGGTGGAGGACAACACGATGGCACCCAGACTGCGTTCCAGCCTGGCCATCACCCGACCTTGATCGAACTTTGCCTGCACTTTCTCCGTAAGAAGGCCCGGCGCAGCTTCTACGGCCAGTTCGGCTGACAATGGCGCGGCAGAACGGACCACGGCGCCGGTTCCGGCGGCATCGCGCCCCTGGGCGCGTGACACCTCGGCCACAGCAAGCCAATCATGCCCGGACAGTGAACTCCCCGCGGGTAGCCCGGCCCGCGTCCCGGACGACAGCAAGTACGTGGTGGACCCATCACCGGGTACGCGCCTGGCTATGCGGTCCGGGAAAGCCAGCGCCACCACAAAGCCGGGTGCTTCCCTTGCCGTGACATCGGCGGCCGGTTGGGGAGACCCGACCCCGGCAGCCCCGTCCCCTGACCGCATTTCCTTCTCTGCCAACGACTGCATCCGCCTGACGTCCTCGGCGAAACGACGGGAGCCGGGGTCTGATCCCGAACGCAGCGCAGTAAGCAGCTTTGTTAGGTCGGCAGCGGGTGCTCTGTGGTCACCTGCCACGAGTGCCACCGTCTCAGCGGCCGTGCGGCGCCCCACCACCGCGGCCCCGTCCAACAAGGCGCGGGCAAGCCGGGGGTCCGCAGGGATGCGGGCCAAAGTCTTACCCATGGCGGTGACCGTTCCGTCCTGTCCTACGGCGCCTAGTTCACGCAGAACCTCCACGGCGTCGGTCATGGCGACGGCAGGCGCCGCGTCCGGGAGCTTCAACCCCGAACCGCCCGGCGCACCCCAGCACGCAAGAATCAGCGCCGCGCCGGTGAGGTCTGCAACAGAGATTTCAGGGGTCTGATGTGCCGGAGCTGCGCCATAGGCCTGTTGGTCGTAGCAGCGAACCACCGTTCCTGGGCCCTGTCGCGCTGCACGGCCGGCCCGCTGATCGGCCGAGGCACGGGAACAGGAAACGGTCAGGAGTCCGGACATGCCGCGGCCGGCATCCCGGCGCGGTTCCCGTGAAAGCCCCGAGTCAATGACCAAACGCACGCCGGGCACCGTGAGGGAGGATTCCGCCAAGGATGTAGACACGATGATCCGCGGTGATCCGCCGGGTCCTCGGCCAGATACCGCCCGGTCCTGGGCTTCCGGACCGATCTGGCCATGCAACTCGAGAACTTCCACGTTGTGGGGCAGCTGCCTGCGAAGACGGGTGGCGACGTCGGAAACTTCCCGGGCTCCCGGAAGGAAAACCAGGGCGTCCGCCGCGGGATTCCGGCTCAGGGCAGCCGAGTAGGCAGCCGCTGCTGTGTTGGCCACATGATCGAGGAAACTCCGGGACACTCCCCTGGTATCCAAACGATGTTCCCGGGCCGGAACCCACTGGACTTCCATCGGGTACAGCGCTGAAGGGCAGTCGACCACCGGAGCCGGCACACCGCCGTCGGGGTCCCCGCCCGCTCCCAATAGTCCTGCAAAGCGCGGTGCGTCGAGAGTTGCCGACATCGCCACCAGGGTCAGGTCACCGCGCAGCTCCCGGACCTCCGCGAGCATACCTACCAGGAGGTCCGTTTCCAGGCCGCGTTCGTGGACTTCGTCCAGGACCACGGCGTGCACGTCCTCAAGTCCGGGGTCAGCCAGAAGCCGCCGCAGGAGAATGCCAGGCGTGACGAATTCCACCACGGTGTCTTTGCTGACCTTGCTTTCACCCCGGACTGTGTAGCCCACTCTGTCACCGAGGCGGCTTCCGTCCAACGAGGCCAGGCGGCGTGCGGCTGAGCGGGCTGCCACACGGCGCGGTTGGGTCACGACAACGCGTGGCTGGCCAGGGTTCTGTTCGGACACGAGATTGGCGAGCAACGGCGGGACCAGGGTGGTTTTACCTGTGCCCGGAGGTGCCTGAACCACGGCGATGCCTCCAACCATTACCGCTCCCCCAAACGCCGCCTTTCGCCCACGGAGAGCGCCGGCGTCGGCCTGGATTGTCAGGGCCGCCGTGAGGTCAGCGAGGGACTTAGCAAAAGCCAGCCCCGTGCCGATGGTGTCCAGTCTGAAAGTCACCAGACCATTGTCCCTGCTGCGGGAACCGGAAAGGCCATGCCCGTCAAGGGGCATGGCCTTTCTCATGGTGCGGCGCCTCTATGGTGCGGCACCTTTATGGTGCAGCGACTCTAGCCGATAGTGGAGGCGTCAATGACAAAGCGGTAGCGGACGTCCGAGGCAAGGACGCGCTCGTAAGCGTCGTTGATCTTGCTGGCCGGGATGACCTCGATCTCTGCGCCGAGGCCGTGCTCCGCGCAGAAGTTCAACATTTCCTGAGTTTCGCGGATACCACCGATTGCGGAACCGGCAAAGCGTCGACGACCCGTGATCAGCGAGAAAACGTTGACGGGCAGGGGTTCGGCCGGTGCGCCAACGTTGACCAACGTGCCGTCGAGAGTCAGCAACTGCAGGTACGCGCTGATGTCGATGGAGGCGCTCACGGTGTTGATGATGAGGTCGAAGGTGCCCGCAAGTTCCTCGAACGTGGAGGGATCGCTGGTGGCGTAGTAGTGGTCGGCGCCGAGCTTCAAGCCGTCTTCCATCTTCTTCAGCGACTGCGACAGCACGGTGACCTCAGCACCCATGGCGTCGGCAATCTTCACTGCCATGTGGCCGAGTCCACCAAGACCCACCACGGCAACCTTCTTACCGGGGCCGGCACCCCAGTGGTGCAGGGGCGAGTAGGTGGTGATGCCGGCGCACAACAGCGGAGCGGCGACGTCAAGGTCCAGACCTTCCGGAATGGTGACCACGAAGTCTTCATTCACCACGACGTTGCTGGAGTAGCCGCCCTGGGTGATGGTGCCGTCACGGTCAACAGCACCGTAGGTGCCCACATTGCCCTTGAGGCAATACTGTTCCTCTCCGGCCAGGCAGTTCTTGCACTCCTTGCAGGAGTTCACCATGCAGCCGACGCCAACACGGTCGCCCACCTTGTGCTTGGTGACGTCCGAGCCGACCGCGGTGACAATTCCGGCGATTTCGTGACCAGGGGCCAGAGGGTACTGCTGCGGGCCCCAGTCACCGCGGACCGTGTGGATGTCAGAGTGGCAGATACCCGCAAACTTGATGTCGATGTGGACGTCGTTGGGGCCGACCTCGCGACGTTCAATGGTGGTCAGGGTCAGGTCGCCCGTGGCCGAGGGGGCAGCGTAAGCGTTAGCGGTAGGCATGTTTCTCCTGCGTGGTTCACTTTGTTGGATATCTCTATCTAACCCTGATTCCCTGAGAGGAAGGAGTCACTGCTGTTAGGGGTAATGACAGGGACTCCCTCAGCGGGCCAAAGGATTTACCGTTGAAGCATGGACAATCGGACCGAGACGCGCGACTTCCTCTCCACCCGGAGGGCGAAGATCGCGCCCGAGCAAGCGGGTCTGACCGTCTATGGCGGCAACCGCCGTGTACCGGGCCTACGTCGCGGCGAGGTGGCCATGCTGGCCGGCGTAAGCGTGGAGTACTACACCCGACTTGAGCGGGGAAACCTCGCGGGGGTCTCGGAGAGCGTGCTGGAATCCCTGGCGAACGCACTCCAACTCGACGACGCCGAACGAGCCCACCTCTACGATCTCGCCCGGGCGGCGAGCGACGGCGGCAAGTCCCGCCGTCGACCGGTCCGGAAGCAGGCCATCCGGCCGGGCGTACAACTCACCTTGGATGCGATTAGCGGCTCGCCCGCTTTCATCCGCAACGGTCGCTTGGACCTCTTGGCAACGAACGCCCTGGGCCGGGCTTTGTATGCCGACATTTACGACAGCCCCTCCGGACCACCAAACCATGCACGATTCCTGTTCCTGGACCCTCGCAGCCACGATTTCTACACGGATTGGGAACGTGCCGCAAACGACACCGTGGCAATTATGCGGACCGAAGCCGGCAAGGATCCCTACGACCGCGGCCTCAGCGACTTGGTGGGCGAGCTTTCCACCCGCAGCGAGGAGTTCCGGGTCCGCTGGGCATCGCACAATGTCCGCCAGCACTACTCCGGGAAAAAGCATTTCCGCCACCGAATAGTGGGCGACCTTCACTTGCTGTACGAAGCCCTAGAATTGTCGGCCGACGCCGGCATGACCTTGACGGTTTACAACGCCGAGCCCGGCACCGGCACGGACGACGCTTTGAAATTGCTGGCAAGCTGGGCAGCGACGGCTCTCACTGGCACTGATAACTCGGGGCTTGTCCGGGACATTCACTAGAAGTGAATGGGTCACTGACAAGAAGTGTGGACATCCGGAGGGATCGAGGCTGATCGTTTACCGACGCCGCATTGACCGCCCTCCTGTAGCCGCGAATAATGGGGGAAGCGCTTTCCAGCTTCGCCCCACCATGGAGACATCAACATGAATCCTCAGCACGGCCTCAACTATGACTACTCACCGTGGACCTTCTGGAGTTCTGCTTCGGAAGCTGAACGCCAGGCGCAGGACGCCCACCACAAACGTTTGGTTAAACGTGCTGGAGCTAAAATTGGCGAGCGGGCCTTCCTGTCTCCCTTGGCGAACGTGGATCCCGACACGCTCTCCATCGGTGCTGATTCTTTCATCGCGGCCTACGCTTACATCACAGGCGCCATCACCCTGGGCGATGATTGCACCGTCAATGCTTTCAGCGTAGTCAGAGGCAACGTCACCATGGGCGACGGCGTGCGGATCGGTGCCCACACGGCCATCCTCGGTTTCAACCACTCCATGGATGCTTCCGAGCCTGTGTTTAAGCAGCCACTCACGAGTAAGGGCATCACCATAGGGGACGATGTCTGGATCGGTTCGAATGTTGTGGTTCTTGACGGCGTTACTGTGGGCTCGCACGCAGTGCTGGCCGCAGGAGCGGTTGTAACCAAGGATGTGCCGGAATGGTCGATTGTGGGTGGAAACCCTGCGCGCCGGATCAGGGACCGGCGAGAGGCAACAATCCCGGCTACGGCTGTTGAGGCGCCGTCCGACGACGCCTTGATGGCTGAGCTGGCTGCCTTCGCCAACGCTGCACGCGCCGATGCATCAGCCCTTCTTGGGCGGAGTTGGACCTCTGAAGCAGGCGGCGCTTACCGCGACCAGCCAGGTGCTGAGCCGACCGTCAGGGCCCATTGCGACGCGATTGAAATCGCGGACTTGCTGCTGGGTTCTGTCCCTCCGCAACTGTCACGGGACGAACACATGGCGCGGCTCCGGAAGCTCCAAGATCCCGTCACGGGCCTGGTTCCAGAGTTCGGGTCCGACGTCTACGGGGATTCAACAATCACCTTCGGCGCCGGTCCTGCCACCTACCATGTGCTTTCTGTCGGTTATGCCCTGGACCTCATCGGAAGTCGCTTCGAACATCCGATCCACGCCATAGCTGACATGGATCCGGCAGCGGTAACGTCTTCCCTGGATACTCTCCCGTGGCGTAACGAAGCATGGGGATCCGGTGCTTGGGTGGACGCATGGGGGACGGCTGCGCATTGGAACCTCGCGCAATCCCATCCCAATGCCACGGGTTCCCTCGAGGCTCTCTTCGGTTGGTTGCTGACGAGGGTCAGTTCCGCCTCGGGAACATGGGTCACCCCAACGGACGACAATCGATTGGAGGTAGTCAACGGTTACTATCGACTGACGCGCGGCACCTTCGCCCAATTCGGCGTACCGATTCCTCACGTTGAGCGGCTGGTAGACACTGTTCTGGAGCATGCCGCGGACCCACGATACTTCTCCCCCGGCCGGCAGAACGCCTGCAACGTCCTGGACGTGGTGCACCCACTGTGGCTGGCGCTCAAGCAGACCACGCACCGCCGGGAGGATGCCCGGAATTGGGCACGGACTCAGCTCGGGCAGGCACTTGAACGGTGGGTGCCCGGCGAGGGGATGGCCTTTAGTGCTGAACCCTCAACCGGAGACGGGAACGTCCCCACGCTGCAGGGAACGGAGATGTGGCTGGCAATCATCTGGTACCTGGCCGACCTTCTTGGCTGCGCTGGAACGCTCGGATATCGGCCCCGGGGCGTCCACCGACCTGAACCTGCCCTTTCGCTGCCGACCCTATAGGCATCTGATCACCAGGTTTTCCGCGATCGGCTACCAAACGAGGACCTCTGGTGTGAGCGGCGGTGGGGTTTTCCACATAGCGTCGATTGGGTCTGATGGTGGTGAAGCCTTCGTGACAGGGTTGGGTTATGGAAGGCATTGGGCAGGTCGTGGCGCAGCGGGACGGTTCCCCCGGCGCCAGTGAGGTGCCTGGAATTGTCTCCCCCGTTTCCTCGGACATGCTTTCCCGGCCATCGGCGCGCAAACCCCCGACGGCGGCAGGACCCGCCGCTGATCCCTCTTGGAACGCTGGGCTGCTTCTTGGATTCGAATCGTTGCATGGGCTTGGGGAACCGGGGCCGGAAGAAGCGCCCCAGTTGTTGCTCAAGCAGTCGTCCGGGCGCGGGGAATCCACCCCGGCAGAAGAACCGGTGCCTGGTTTGCTGCACAAGCAGTCGTCCGGGCGCGGGGAATCCACCCTGACAGAAGAACCAGTACCCGGGTTGCTGCACAAGCAGTCGTCCGGGCGCGGGGAATCCACCCTGACAGAAGAACCAGCGGCCGGGTTGTCCGCGGAGTCCGCGGCGGCCGGTGCGGCGGTCCTGGAGGCCGTGCTCCTTGAGGGTGCTGCCGCAACTGATGCGCTGCGATCAATAGCGGCCGATGAGGTGCGGTTGTTGGGGTTTGTTGAGGCGGCTGATTTCGCGGGCAGGGTCGAGGAGATCTCCCGAAACGTGGAGTACTTGCAAGTTGTTGCTGCACGGGCGGTGGAACGGTCCCGGAGGCAAGCACAACAGGCCGGTCAGGGGTCCACGGCGGCAGCACCGGAATGGCGGACCGGCTGGACCGAACACGTCCCGGATTCGAAGGTCACAGCTCCTGCCAGCGTCGTGGATGATGGGTACCGGAACACGGCAGAGTTCCTTCGGGCCCGGTTGCGGATCGGTATCGGTGAAGCCCGGCGCAGGCTCGCCCTCGCTACCGACGCCCTCTCCCACACCGGGATGACCGGGCAGGACGTCCCGGCCCGCCGCGAAGCCCTCGCCGACGCCCTCGCCTCCGGAGAGCTGTCCTCACGCTCGGCGTCGATCATCAGCACCGCCCTGGACAAAGTCCGGCACCTCG